>DAOVTC010000109.1 GCA_030633285.1 Flavobacteriaceae bacterium | reverse complement strand
GTTTTTTTATGTAACTAAAGTAACAAATGTTAGTATATTATTTGGACAATTTATACGTTATTAATACTGTTGCTATGAAAAAAGATTTATAACCGGGATGTTTAAGGGCATTTCGGTTTTTTTATGATTAAATATAACCCTATCTTCTTGGTAACACTAACTACATAATATACCCTTTAAGGGTATTGTATAAAACATTAATTCAATATAAATTTGTAAACTAGATGTTGTTTGTTTACAACAAGTTATACAACTATAAAAATGAGTATTTTGGATTTGTTATTTAATTATAGAATAACAACAACTAAGAGTCAATTAAAATTGACTCTTTTTTATTTTTAAAAAAATTCAACACTAATTAAAAAATAGCTTGAAAAAGATTAAAATTAATCAACCAAACCTAAAGTCAGTTACAATTGTAGCTGGCTTTTTTTCAGTAACAGAAGTTGCAATCAAATTTCATTATAATATTTATTTTTGAACACTATTCATATTGATAGTTTTAGTTAGTATTAAAAACCGAAATGTTTTTCATGATCATTTCGGTTTTTTTATGATGTTAACCTTTATATTTTAATTAGCTATTTCAAACCTGAGTGTTTTCATTCAAGTTTTTTAATTTATATGATTGAATTCCAAATATTATTAAAATTTACTAGTACAAAAAAGGAAGAAAAACCCGATGTTGACACACATACTTTATAAAAGTAAATTCCTTTTGATAAATAAATATATTCATTCGGACAGTTTAAGTTATACTTCGTCCTAAACTATTTCTATTCATTATAGAAAAGTATTAGTTTTAATCATTGAAAACAAAATACTACTAAATATAAAATAGCTTAATAATTAATAATACCAATTTTTTGTTTTATCATAGTAACCCAAAATGTGTTAATCCGTTTTGGGTTATTTTATGAAACTATTTTATTTCTTAATAAGTTTTCTTACAGTTGTACAATTCTTAACAACCTTAATTATACAAACTTCTCTAAATTAATTATTAACTGAATTGAATAAACTTATTTGAAAAAATTAAAGCAATTCTGCAAACATGAAGTTTTACAATTGAAATCAAATTGTATATTTTTAAGTTTATTGATTAAAATCAGTTATTCTATTGACCTATATCATTGACTACTCTTAATATGAATATTATTTTAGGGTATTATTAATTTTAAAAATTATATTATGGATACAATAACTGGTAAAATTGAGAAGTATTGGGTGCACTTACAAGCAGGGCCTACCAAAAAAAAGCTTTTAAACCCTCGTGCTATAATTAGATGTTATAATGATAATAGTCTTATACTAGAAGCAAATTTCTATCCTGGTAAAAACCGTATTCCCGAAAATTATTATTCTATTAATTCTAAATTAGTTTACTTGCGTTACCCTATGTCTATGTATAGCCAAATTTTAGATCTTTTAAGAAATGAAAAACCTATTTATTTTCGTTTTAATGAGTCTTCAAAAGTAGGTTTTATTAGAACTGGTAAAGAGCCCGTAGGAGAAGGAGAATTTGATGAATTAGAATTAGAAGGAGCAATTGGATAAACTATCACCCCCTTCAAGAACCAGTTATAGAAATATGACTGGTTTTCTTTATGTTAACCTTGCATTTCTAGAAATGACTAATTCAAAAACCCTCTTGTTATGATAGAAAAATATACTCCCACTAAAGAAGAAATAAAGGAATTCTAACAAAAATTGAGCAACGTATCCAATTAAACAAAAACAGACCATAGAAACAATAACACGAAACAAGGCTATAAATCATCGTATTTAGAAATTTTGTCTTTACAAAATTCATAAGATTTAATAATTGTATAATTTCTTAATATTTCATACCACTTTTTAATATAACTTTGTTTTATGTCAAAAATTAAAAAATTATATGCCACAAAAAACTTAGAATTTTACTCCATTTCTACAGAAACCAAACTAGAATTACCATTTGTAGATAGTGGTATAAGTGCGGGGTTCCCAAGCCCTGCTGATGATTTTTTAGACCTATCTATTGATTTAAATAAAGAGTTGATTAAAAACCCATCTTCTACGTTTTATGGTCGTGTAAAAGGGGATTCTATGATTAATGCGGGTTTAAATGAAGGGGATTTATTAATTATTGACAAAAGTTTAGAGCCTACTGATAACAAAATTGCCGTTTGTTTTATTGAGGGAGAATTTACCGTAAAAAGAATAAAGATTGAAAAAGATATAGTTTGGTTAATTGCGGAAAATGAAAAATATGCTCCAATAAAAGTTACTAAAGAAAATGACTTTTTGATTTGGGGTATTGTAACCAATGTGATAAAAACCTTGTAGATGTTTGCATTAGTAGATTGTAATAACTTTTACGCTTCTTGTGAGCGTGTTTTTCGTCCAAATTTGAACGGTAAACCAGTGGTGGTATTATCCAACAATGATGGATGTGTTATTGCACGTAGCAATGAAGCAAAGACATTTGGTATTCCTATGGGTGCACCTGCATTTAAATTTAAGGAAGTATTTATAAAAAATAAAATTCATGTGTTTTCATCTAATTATGCATTGTATGGAGATATGAGTATGAGAGTCATGAATTTACTTTCTTCTTTTACTTCAGATATTGAAATTTATAGTATTGATGAAGCATTTTTACAATTTAAAGGATTTGAAAATTTTGATTTACAAACCTATTGTGAGAATATAAAAAGAACCATTGATAAAGGAACAGGCATCCCAATAAGCATTGGAGTTGCTCCAACAAAAGCTCTTTCAAAAGTCGCTAATCGGGTAGCTAAGAAATTCTTTAAGGAGACAGGAGGTGTTTATATTATAGATACTGAGGGGAAAAGAATTAAAGCTTTAAAATGGCTAAAAATAAATGATGTTTGGGGTATTGGTAATCGATATGCCAAGCGTTTAAAATATAGAAATATCAATACTGCTTATGATTTTATAAATCTACCAGATGCTTGGGTACGCAAAGAAATGAGCGTTGTTGGTTTACGACTAAAACAGGAATTGAAAGGAAAACCTACTTTAAAATTAGACAAGATAAAATCTAAAAAAGCAATTGCAACTACACGTTCATTTGATTTTATGTATTCAGATTATAATACTATTAAAGAGCGTGTGAGTACTTTTGCTGTTAGTTGTTCTGAAAAACTAAGAAAACAAAATAGTTGCTGTAATATGATATTGGTTTTCTTACATACAAACGGATTTAAAAAAGACCTGCCACAGTATAAAAAGAATATTATTGTACAAACATACTTTCCAACCAATTCAAGTATTGATATCATTAAATTAGCAGTATCAGGTTTGGATAAAATTTTTAAAAAAGGTTATCAGTATAAAAAAGCGGGAGTTATTGTAATGGGTATTACTCCTGAAAATCAAAAGCAACTCTCTATGTTTAGTAAGGAAAACCCCAAACATCTATCATTGATGAAAACTATTGATAGCTTAAATAAGGATATTGGTCAAAACAAAGTGAAATTTGGAAGTCAAGATTTAGGTAAAACATGGAAAATGAGACAAGAAAAACTATCACCTAGATATACTACCAAATTGAATGAAATTATAAACATTTATTAATATGTGTTTTCATAGCAAACAAACAAAATCGGCAATAGAAGTTGAAAATCGTTTTAATGCAAAAATTGAAGATATTAGTTTGTTTCAGTCCTCTAATCTTATTAACGCTTTCGAATTTCCTAAAACACCAGTTATAACAAATAAGAACAAGACTATAATTGAACATTATCAATGGGGCTTAATACCGTATTGGGCAAAAAATGATGAAATAAAGAAATTCACATTAAATGCTAAAATTGAAACTCTAACAGAGAAGCCTTCTTTTAAAAATTCTGTTAATAAAAGGTGTTTAGTAATTAGCGATGGTTTTTATGAATGGCAATGGTTAGATTCTAAGGGGAAAATTAAACAAAAATATGAAATCACTTTACCTAATAATGAGTTATTTACTTTTGGTGGAATCTATTCTGAATGGCTAGATAAAACAACAGGTGAAATAATCAATTCTTATAGTATTGTTACTACACAAGCAAACAAATTAATGTCTAAAATTCACAATACAAAAAAACGTATGCCTGTTATTCTCACCAAAGAAAATGAGTATAATTGGTTAAATAACTCAGATTTGAATGAATTTAAAAAAATAGATATTGAATTGAAAGCCAAAATAAAAGAAAGCTAAAAGGGGATATTTCACTCCTTTTTATACAAAAAAAAGCCTTTACACAAGTATTTGTTTCCATTTCCCACACTTTTATTCATTACATATTACATGTCTTTTAATAGCTTAATTATATGAATTCCTTTGAATAGATTATTCAACTGTATGAGTTGTACATTTCTTTTTTAATCCAATTATAGAAATATAAATGGTTTTTATATTTATTGACAACTATCATTAGTTTCATTGATCATCATCATTGTTAATTCTAAATATTGATAATAATTTTGTGAGATTAATTTTAAAATATAAACTATGGAACAATCAACCTTAAGTAATCTAGTAACAAAATCTAAAAATAAAAAGCAAATATTATTTACTGGCACATCAAATCCTGAAAATAAACCTGAAGTAAAAGGAACAACAATTAAGCTACCAAATGGCAAGACACAAGTGATAAATAATATTGTTGAGTGGTATGATAAAGCAACTGATTGGAGAGTTTCAGGAAAGTCTTTTTGGTATATTAATTCATTGACTGAAGAGGATGGTCTCAAAGCAAAAATATGGGGTAAGGCTGAAATAATTGTAGATGGTAAAAACCTCGATGATAAATCCCGTGGAAGATGGGAATTATCATGGTTTGGATGGATAACTCCTAAAGAAGATCCTCCATATAACGAAAAATCTTCTTTTACTATTTTAGTTGAGGCTGTTGGTATAGGGAAAGAAGGTGAAGTGAAAGATTTGGTTGCTAAATGGACTTACACATTTGATTCTGATGTTGGGTTTTATTATAATACCGAAGGTTTTATTCAAAAAAAGGATTAATTATTATTGTTTATCCTCAAAAACCAGTTGAAATATGACTGGTTTTTT
>DAOVTC010000056.1 GCA_030633285.1 Flavobacteriaceae bacterium | reverse complement strand
TCTAAAAGTCAAAATTTATACCTTGAGCTAAAGGAAGTTCTGTACTATAATTTACTGTACTTGTTTGACGTCGCATATAAATTTTCCAAGAATCAGAACCAGATTCTCTTCCACCTCCGGTATCTTTTTCTCCACCAAAAGCTCCACCAATTTCAGCACCAGAAGTACCAACATTTACGTTAGCAATACCACAATCAGACCCTACTGCTGAAACAAAAATTTCAGCTTCACGCATATTTAAAGTAAACACACATGATGATAATCCTTGTGGTACATTATTTTGAATAGCTATAGCATCATAAATATCTCCGCTATATTTTATTAAATATACAATAGGAGCAAAAGTTTCTTCCTGAACTATTTCATATTCATTTTTAGCTTCGGCAATACAAGGCATAACAAAATTACCAGACTCAAATCCTTTACCTTGCATTATTTCACCACCAAATAAAATTTTACCACCTTCTTTAACAACACTTTTTACAGCATTTGTAAAAGCATTTACAGAATGTTCATCAATTAGTGGTCCAACTAAGAATTTTTCATCTAATGGGTTTCCAATTTTTGAAGCAACACTTTTATAAGCATTTACCATAGAATCTTTTACTTGATCGTAAACACTTTCGTGGATAATTATTCTTCTTGTTGAAGTACAACGTTGTCCGGCAGTTCCTACTGTTCCAAAAACGGTAGATGCTATTGCCATTTTAATATCGGCATTTGGTGTTATGATAACTGCATTATTACCACCTAATTCTAAAATTGTTTTTCCTAATCTTTTTCCAACTATTCCACCAACTCTTTTTCCAACTGCAGTTGAACCTGTAACAGACATAAGAGGAATTCTTTTGTCAGCTATAAAGTTATCACCCATTACTGAAGATTTAGCAACAACAAGGTTAAATACACCTTCTGGAACATTATTTTTTGCCAATACAGAACTAATGATTTTTTGAGTTGCAAGTGCAGTTAAAGGAGTTTTTGATGAAGGTTTCCAAATAACCACATCTCCTGCTATAGCAGCTAAAGCAGAATTCCAAGCCCAAACAGCTACAGGAAAGTTGAAAGATGTAACAATACCCACAATTCCTAGTGGTTGGTATTGTTCAAATAATCTGTGTTCTCGTCTTTCTGATTGTAAAGAAACACCATTGATTAAACGTGATTGACCAACAGCAAAATCACATATATCAATCATTTCCTGTACTTCACCTTTTCCTTCTTGAAAAATTTTACCCATTTCATAGGATACTAATGCACTAAGATCATCTTTATATTTTCTTAATTCTAAACCAATTTGGCGAACAACTTCTCCTCTTTCAGGAGCAGGAACAAGTTTCCAAACTTTAAAAGCCTCTTGTGCTTTAGCTACTACCATTTCATAGTCATCTAAAGTAGCATTTTTAACTTTTGCAATTTCTTTCCCATCATTTGGAGATGATGAAGAGGTAATAGTTCCTTTGGTTTCAAACCATTCTTGTCCGGTTGAAACTCCCATGTTTACATCAGTAATACCTAATGTTTTTAAAACCTTATTTATATCTATAGACATATTATTGAATTTAATTATTTTAATTATTTTTTGCTAAAATATTGAGTTCGTTTACAAATTCTTGAATATCTTTAGATGTAAAACCTTTTTCTAAACAGGCTTCTTCTAAAGTCCCCCAAATGGGTTCTCCACAAGCAATGCATTTAATTCCTTTTGTTGATAGATAGTTTACTGAAAAAGCAAATTCTTCCACTAATTCTTCAATAAAGATATTTTTATCAATTAACATTATAAATATAACTTTTTGGGTTACAAATTTAATAATAAAAGCCGAACTTTTTTAAGTTCGGCTTTTATTTTAAGTTTGATTTCAAACTTAATTAACCAATTAAAATTTATAATTTAAACCAGAATAAACTCCAAAGTAATAAGGTTGAAAATTTCCAGAACTATTTGAGTAAGTATTGAATTGATACTTAAACATAGGAGCGACATTTAAGTACCATTTTTTATTGATTTTATAATCAAAATCAACTCCTAAATTTCCACTAAAATTAAAACTGTTTAGATTATTTGCTTCACCCAGATCAGTAATTTGATTTTGAGAAATTATGGAAACGGAATTTTTAGTTAATATAAAAGTACTAAATCCGCCAACTAAACTTAATCCAACTCGGCTATCATAAAAATTATATTTCATTTCTAATGGTAACTCAAAATATTCAATAGATTGATTAAGATCTCCGTATAAATTTGATTTACTTCTATCATCAGATGAAGCTTGTACATCAATTTGATTACTAGAGCTTGTTAATAAAGTGATTCCAGGTTTATTAGTGTTAATATTGTTATTAGCAAATTTTGAAGTTGAGACAAGTGCATTTACATCTTTAGTATTATAAGCTAATTCTACTTTATTAATTCCAGATTGTAAATAAAATTTATTGGTTAATTGATAATTTAATTTGATACCAACAGATAAAGCATCATCGCTTGTTTTAGTGTTTTGTGTTAGATTTTCATTTAAAGGAGAACCACTTTTTAAGGTATTATAGTATACAGGAGCAACTGTTGGACCAACAGACCATTTAGAATTATTTGAAGATATTTTTTTATCATTAATGTTAATAGGATCAATATTTGAAATTAAATTTTCATTTGAATTCAAACTTTCTATAAAATCATTTTGATTTATAATGTACTTATTTTCAATATTTTTATAAATTGAAGTAATATCAGTAGAGGTGATAATTACATTATTATTTGGGTTTTTCACAAAAATTGTTTCCCTTTTTTCATTTGGAGTATTTTTTGTATTTATTTTTGTGCTTTTTGCCAGATTTTCTTGAGAGATTATGGTTTTTTGATTTAAAGGAATTATTTCTTTTTTGTTTGAATCTTCAAATTTTGTTTTTAAAACCGTTTTTTCAATTTTATTTACGGGTGTAGTATCAAAGTTATAATACCAAATACTTCCTCCAGCAAAGAGTGCTGTAAAAATCATAGCAATACCACCAAGACGTCTCCAAAGAGGAATAATTTTCTTTTTATGATTTTCAGTTAGTTTAATTTCGATATTATCCCAAACTTTTTTGCTTGGAAAAATTTCAAAATCTTTCAAGTTTTCTTGAAAAACTCTATCTATGTTTTTTCTTTCTACCATCTTAAAACAGCCCTACTTTTTGCTGTTGTTGATTAAGTTCTATTTTATCTTTCAAAATAAGTCTTGCTCTTGACAAATTTGATTTTGAAGTTCCTTCGGCTATACTTAACATACTTGCAATCTCTCTATGAGAAAAACCATCTAAAACATATAAATTAAAAACCATACGATACCTTTCAGGTAATTCTTGAATAATTTTTAATAAATAATCTAATGATATATTTTGCTCGTCAACTTCAACTTCAACTTCGTCAGGATAATCATATTCTACTAAATTTAAAATATTTTTTTGTCGGTATGTTTGTAAGGCGGTATTGATTGTAATTTTTTTCATCCACCCCTCAAAAGAACCTTTAAATTTATATTGATCAATCTTATTAAATATTGTTATAAAAGCATCATGTAAATTATCTTCTGCTTCATGGTGAGTTTTTGAGTATTTTAAACACAATGAAAACAGCTTACCAGCAAAAAGATGGTAAATTTCTGATTGAGATCTTAAATCTCTTTTTTTACATTTTTTTATGAGTTGTTGTAAACTCATAGACGTTTTAATTGTTTATTGTTACTACTGGTACTTCTTTTATTAAATAAATAGGATTTCCATTTTCATCATCACCTTGCCAAAACTTAAATATGTACGGACTTAATTGTAAGGCCTGTACCCTAAAAGTTAATTCTTCTTCATAATTCAATTCTTTACAGTTATTATCTTCAATAACAGTTGATATAACTGCAATATTTCTTGCAACGAAATCGTATTCATATAAAACATCACTATATATATAACACTCATTTGGTAGAGTATATTTTACAGTAATGTCATAAATTTTACCATATTCAAATTCAAGTGGAACTAAAGCATCTTCAATTGGTAATAATTCATAATGAAAATTTGAATCATCATCACTCGAACAAGATATGAGTAAAATAATCCCAAAAAGTACAAAAAAAATCTTTTTCAGCAGCATTTTTTAACAAATATTATTACTGTTTGGTATTCTTAAAGATGTCTTTTAATTAATAGGTTGCGTAAAAACAATTACTTTTGTGTAAAATAAAGGTATGATAATTCCTCAAATTTTTGATTTAAAAAACAAATTGAATTTTGAACAAGAAGCTTTAAAAATATTTCAATATCAAGCCATTAATAATAAAGTTTATGCTGATTTTTTAATTTTTTTAAAAGTTAATCCAAAATCAATAATTAATTTACATCAAATACCTTTTTTACCAATTCAGTTTTTTAAAAGCCATCAAATTCTTTCCTCTAAACAGAAAATTCAACAAACTTTTTTAAGTAGCGGAACAACTGGCGTAGAACAGAGCAAACATTTTGTTACCGATTTAAAAATTTATGAAAAAAGTTTTACAAAAGGGTTTCAATATTTTTATGGAGATATTAAAAATTATACTGTTTTGGCACTTTTACCAAGTTATTTAGAACGTAAAGGTTCTTCATTAATTTATATGGTTGATGATTTAATTAAAAAAAGTAAATCAATTGATAGCGGATTTTATATTAATGATTTAGAGGAGTTATCCTATAAATTAGAAGAATTGGAGTCAAATAATAAGAAAGTACTTTTAATAGGTGTTTCATTTGCTTTATTAGATTTAATTGAATTTAAAAATTTCAAATTAAAAAACACCATTATTATGGAAACTGGTGGTATGAAAGGGCAACGAAAAGAAATGATTAGAGAAGAATTACATCAAATACTTTGTAAAGGACTTGGCGTAAGCAAAATACATTCAGAATATGGTATGACTGAATTACTTTCGCAAGCTTATTCCCATGGTAATGGTATTTTTAAAACCCCACCTTGGATGAAAGTTCTTATTCGTGATACGGAAGATGCATTAACTTTTTTACCACATCAAAAAACAGGAGGTTTAAATATTATTGATTTAGCAAATATCAATTCTTGTTCATTTATTGCAACACAAGATTTAGGTAAAACTTATGCTAATAATACTTTTGAGGTTTTGGGCAGATTTGATAATTCTGATATAAGAGGTTGTAATTTAATGGTAGTTTAGAAAATAATGTAAGAATGAGCAACATGGTGATCTATTGTAATTGTTTTCTATAAAGTTTTGAAAATTTAGCAAATTTAATCTGGAACTTTCAACAATAATTTCAAGCTCAATCTATAAAAAACATAGCCAATTAACAATCCTAATAAAGCACCAGCTGTTACATCAATTGGGAAATGGACACCAATATAAATTCGGCTGTAAGCAAATAAAAGAGGCCAGATAAAAAACAAAATAGTGTATTTATAATACTTTTTTAAAGACAAATGCATAAATAAACTTACAGCAGTTGAGGTGGTGGCATGCCCAGAAAGAAAGCTAAAACTCTTATTATTTTTTAAAATTCTGATTATTTCATTGATTGAAGGATCTCGATTTGGCCGTAATCTTTCAAAATAATTTTTTATAAAAACAGTAAACTGATCAGAAAAAGTGACCAGAAGAGCTGTAAGAAGTAAAAGGACAAATCCCTTTTTCCATCCAAAAGATTTATAAATTAAGAAGAAAAATAAAAAATAAAGCGGAATCCAAGAAAACTGGTTGGTGATTGTCATCCAAAAGGTATCCCAATTTTCATTGCCTAGCGAATTGAGATATACAAACAAATCTTTATCGTTTTGTATGATTTTTTCGAGAAAAGTCAAGCTATAAGTTACGTTTAATAGGACCTGTAAAATCATCAATATTGTCTTGTACTTTATTTTTGACTTTTTTTACTTCTTTTTGAATATCTTGTACAAATTCAGTGTCAATACCTTGTTTTTTGGCAGTATCTGTTATTTCTTTTTTTACTTCGTTTGTAGCACTTTTAATTTGCTGCATGCCTTTTCCAAGACCACGAGCTATTTCGGGAATTTTATCTGCACCAAACAACATAACCACAATTACTAAAATAACAAATATTTCAGCTCCACTTATAAATAAAAACATATGCTTTAAATTACATCACAAAGATAGCATAATTAGCTAATTTGAAAATAAATTAATTTAAAAATGAAAAGGCTTATTATTAAATGAGAAAAAAATAGTGATAATTGGTACATTTGTTTTTAGTAAAAGAGAAAAATAAAATCAAAAAATATGAATAAATATGCGGTTCTTATAATTTTAATTATACTTAGCAACTTAACACTAGTTAGTCAAAATAATTTATTACGACATAATACTATTGATGTACAAAAATATGAATTTTATATTGCTGTAAATGATAGTACTGATGTTATTCATGTAAAAGCAAAGATTACTGTATTATTTAAAACAACGTTGAGTTCATTTGCTTTAGATCTTGTAAATCAAGATTTGTTTAATAAAGGAATGCTTGTAGATGAAATTGTTGAAAATGGGAATTCTGTTGATTATGAACATGCAAATAATAAAATTTTGATTCATACCAATATTCAAAAATCTGGAGAGTTAAAAACATTCACAATAAAATATCACGGAATACCTATCGATGGACTCATTATTTCAAAGAACAAATACGGCGATCGCACTTTTTTTGGAGATAATTGGCCAAACAGAGCGCAACACTGGCTTTCTTGTGTAGATCACCCTTTGGATAAAGCATTTGTAGAATTTTATATAACTGCACCTTCTCAATACCAAGTAATTGCAAACGGAACTCAAATTGAAGAAACTAATCTCAATAATCAAAATACACTTTTTGTTTGGAAAACTGATGTTCCAATTCCTACAAAAGTAATGGTAATTGGAATTGCTAGATTTGCTG
>DAOVTC010000114.1 GCA_030633285.1 Flavobacteriaceae bacterium | reverse complement strand
TCTTGAGGTTTAGCTTGTTTTAATTCACCTTTTAAATTTTGAAAAGTTTCATTGGCTTTACTATAAAGTTTATCCAATCGATTGTTTATTAAGTCAGTATTTTTTAAAAATATAATAGTTTTTGAAGAAATATATTTTAAAAAACTATCTCTTTTTTCTTCTAAAAATTTATTTTCAACATTAGGCATAATGTTGATTTTGCTTAACTTATCAATAGAAAGTTGGGTTTCAACATCAAAAGTTCTGATACTGTCAATTTCATCTCCAAAAAATTCAATTCGATAAGGTTCTTCATTTGAAAAAGAAAAAACATCAATAATACCTCCTCTAACAGCAAAATCACCTGGCTCGGTTACAAAATCAACTCGGTTGAAATTGTATTCATGAAGTAATTCATTAACAAAATCTAATGAAATACTTTCTCCAACATTAACTTTTAAAGTATTTCGTTTTAATTCACTCTTGGTAATTACCTGTTCAAATAAAGCATCAGGATAGGTAACAATTATTGCTGGTTTTTTTTGAGAATTAATTCTGTTTAAAACTTCTGCTCTAAGTAATATATTTGCATTATCTGTATTTTCAATCTGATAAGGTCTGCGGTAAGAACCTGGATAAAAAAGCACATCATGTCTGTTTGCTTGTCCACTTTTATTACCAAGTAATTGTTCTAAATCATTTAAGTAATAAGCAGCTTCTTCTTTGTCATTAAAAATTAATAAAAAAGGATTTTGAACTTGTTTAAAAATAGAAGCAATAACAAAAGACAATGAAGATCCTGCCAAATTAGAAATTTTAATTTGGTTATTATCTTGTTTTAATGTGTGAGCAATTTGATTAACTTTATCGAATTGATCGTAAAAATTAGCAATAATTTGCTTACTCAAAGTTTATTATTTTGTGCAAATATAATTGAATAAATTCAAAACTTACTTTGCCAATTATGAAGTATTATTTTTAAAAATTTCATTAGAAGGATAAGTTTTTTTTATTTGAATTGACTACTTTTATACGGATTTTTTATAATAAATTTTGAAAGATTATATACCTTAAGGTGTAAAGCAAACAAAATTATAGCATGAAGCAAAAGAAAATAACAGGTATTCAGCAAATAGGAATTGGAGTAGAAGATGTACATATTGCATGGAGATGGTACAGGAGATACTTTGGAATAGACATAGGAGTTTTTGAAGAAGAGGCAGTTGCAGAATTAATGCTTCATTACACCGAGGGGGAAAAGCGTAAACGACATGCAGTTTTGGCTTTCAATATGCAGTCAGGTGGAGGTTTTGAAGTTTGGCAGCATACAGGAAAGAAGCCTGAAAAACCAAATTTTGAATCAAAACTTGGAGATATTGGAATTTTTGTAGCTAAAATCAAAAGTCGAAAACCGGAAAAGGCATTTAGTTTTATGCAATCAAAAAAGTTAAATTTGCTTGGAGAATTAGTGAAATCCCCAGACACCAAACCACATTATTTTGTAAAAGATCCTTTTGATAATATTTTTCAGATAATAGAAAATGATTATTTATTTGAAGAAACAAAATCTGTAACTGGAGGTATTTATGGTGCAATTATTGGAGTGAGTAATATTGAAGAATCACTAAAAGTTTATCGAGATATATTGAATTATGATGAAATTATTTATGATGAAACAGGTGTTTTTGAAGATTTTTCCAGCTTACCCGGAGGTGATCAGAAAGTACGTAGATTATTATTAAAACATTCAGCTACTCGTAGTGGAGGGTTTGCTCCTTTGTATGGACCTACGCAAATTGAGCTTGTACAACTAATCGATAAAAAAGGTCGAAAAATTTATGAAAACCGTATTTGGGGAGATCCTGGGTTTATTCATATTTGTTTTGATACAATTGGAATGGATTTACTTCGAGAAGAGGTTAGATCTAAAGGGTTTCCTTTTACAGTTGATAGTTCTGAATCATTTGATATGGGCGAGGCTGCTGGACATTTTGCGTATATTTCTGATCCGGATGGGACACCAATAGAATTTGTAGAAACCCATAAAGTTCCAATAATTAAAAAAATAGGATGGAATATTAACTTAAAAAAAAGAAATCCCAACAAATCATTACCCAAGTGGATGATTGGGACTTTACGCTGGAAACGAGTTAAAGATTAACAACACTTTATAATAATTTTTATTTAAAATTTCGTATATTTGAGATAACCACAAAAAACTTAAATTATGGGTATTTCTGATGTATATTTAAGTGGAGATCAAAAAAGGAATATCAGTCATTTTGCAAATATTGTTAAAATTGCTCAGGCAGATGGTATTGTAACAGAAGAAGAAAAAGAGTTTTTAAAATTAATTGCTCATAAATATCAAATTCCAGAAGATAAATACAATGATATTTTAAAAGCCCCTGAGTATTATCCAATTCGTGCTCAATTAAGCTGTGAAGAGCGTATAGAGAGATTATATGATCTTTTAAAAATGGTGTTTGCCGATCATAAAAAACGCTCACAAGAAGTTTCTATTTTAAGAAAAATTGTTATTGGATTAGCATTTCCTCTAAAAAATGTTGATAATATTGTTGTTTCTGCCGTAAATTTAGATATGGATAATTGTGATTTAGAGTGTTTTCAAGAAGAGATTATGAAAATATATCAAATTTAAATCTACAAGATTGACTTTCTTACTTATTTTACTGTTTTATACTATTGTATGATTATATTTCATAACTAGATTTAAAATTCATATTCTCAATCTGCTAAAGATATTTAAATTTATTTCAAAAATTTAGCCATGACTAAAAATATATTTATATTTGTAAAAAAATAAATATGTTTTCACAAGCTGAAGAGAATTATTTAAAATCTATTTACGCTCTACAAAGAGATTTTCATAAAAATATTAATACAAATTTAATTGCTGAAAAAATGCAAATGAAAGCATCGTCGATTACTGATATGTTAAAGAAATTAGCACTTAAACAATTGGTTACTTACAAAAAATACCAAGGCGTTCAATTAACTAAAACAGGAGAAAAAGTTGCTTTAAAAGTGATTAGAAAACATAGGTTATGGGAATATTTCTTAGTGAAAAAATTAAATTATAATTGGGATGAAGTTCATGAAATAGCTGAACAATTAGAGCATATTAAATCTGAAACCCTTATAGATAAGTTAGATTCTTTTTTAAAATTTCCAAAATTTGATCCTCATGGAGATCCAATTCCAGATAAAGATGGAAAAATAATGTTAATCAAAACAGTTAATCTATTGAAATTAAAAGTTGGACAAAAAGGTGTTCTAGACAGTTTAAAAGATTCATCAGATGTTTTTTTAAAATATTTGAATAAAAAAAACCTCGCCCTCAGAGATAAAATTAAAGTAATAGATATTGAACCTTTTGATAATTCTATCCATATTGAAACCAGAACACATCAATTGGTAATTTCTAAAAAAGTTGCTGAAAATTTAAATATAAAAATTTAAAATGTATACATATAGTCCGTTTTATGCTTTATTGATATTTTTAGTTTTATCTATATTTATTTATTTATTATTCCGTCCTAAAAAAGGTTGGTTTTTGTTGATTAAAAACAATTTAAAAGTCAATGAAAAAATTGTAATTGAAGATATTTTAAAACAATTGTATCATTATGAAAATTCAGGAAAAGAAGTAAATATAAACAGTTTAACAGGAGTGTTAAAGTTTAATGATAATTTGGTGATTGATATTATCAATAAAATGATTGTTAATGAATTAATACAGTTTGATGGGGATGTATTAAAATTAACTAACTCTGGGAGAGATTATGCTTTACGAATTGTAAGAGTTCATAGATTATGGGAAAAATATTTGGCAGAAAAAACAGGTTTTGATAAAATCGAATGGCATGACAGAGCTGAAGAAATGGAACATAGATTGAGCCATGAAGAAACAGATAGATTAGCTACAAAACTAGGAAATCCAATGTACGACCCTCACGGTGATCCTATTCCAACAAAACAAGGTAGAATTGCAAAAGTAAATGGTGTTGTATTATCTTCATTAGCGGTTAATTGTATAGGAAAAATAACTCATATTGAAGATGAACCCGAAGTTATTTATAAACAAATTCTTGCCGAAAATATTCATATTGGCTCTCAAATAAGAGTGGTTGAAAACAATACGGAAAGGGTAGTTTTTTATGCTGAAGGTGAAGAGTTTAAATTAGCACCAATTGTAGCAGCTAATATTACGATAACCCTTCTTGAAAAAGATATTATTGTAGAAGAAAACACAGTTAGATTATCAAGTTTAAAAGAAAATGAATTTGCAAAAATTGCAGGAATTTCGAAAGAGTGCCGAGGTGATAATAGAAGAAGGTTATTAGATTTAGGCTTTGTCAAAGGAACTGAAATAAGTATTGATTTAATAAGTCCATTACAAAATCCAAAAGCATACTTAGTAAAAGGCACAAGTATCGCTTTACGGAATAATCAAGCATCAAAAATTTTAATCCAAAAAAATTAAAGCATGGAAAATAAATTAAAAAGTGCTTGTGAGGGATGTTCTCAATTCAATGCCGAAGGATTAAAAAAACTTGGTGTAAATACTGATGATTTTGATTTTGTTGTAGCATTAGCAGGAAACCCTAATACAGGAAAAAGTACTGTTTTTAATGCTTTAACAGGTTTACGTCAGCATACAGGTAATTGGCCAGGGAAGACTGTTGTAAGAGCCGAAGGAGCTTTTGAGTATAATAGTCAAAAGTATAAATTAGTGGATTTGCCTGGAACCTATTCTTTACTTTCTACTTCTCAAGATGAAGAAGTAGCTAGAAATTTCATTCTTTTTGGAAAGCCCGATGTTACTGTTATTGTTGTAGGTGCTAGCAGATGGTAAAGGAATCTAAATTTGGTTTTACAAATTTTAGAAATTACTGATAAAGCAGTTTTGTGTTTAAATTTAATGGATGAAGCCAAACGAAATAACATTAATATTGATCAAAGAACTTTGG
>DAOVTC010000038.1 GCA_030633285.1 Flavobacteriaceae bacterium | reverse complement strand
ACTAAAAAAGCTTAAAGAATATCTATGGTTTAATGAGTTTTCAAGAAATCTATTACCTCTTGTTAAAGATTTATAATTTGTTAGCATATATCCTTCTGCTGAATTATTAACATCAGAAAATTGTGTAGTAATAGAATAGTTAAAACGTAAACTTTGTGAAGAATTGAATTGTAATCTTGCATAAAGATCAGGTAAAAATTTTGTTAGCTCATCAGTATCGGTTGTGCCCAACTGTTTATCTTCTACTTTATATTTATGAATACTAACGCCAGGGTTAAAAGTTAATATTCCTTTTACTAATTTATAGTGAATTCCGAAAAAAACATCCGAAAAATAAAAATCAACGTCATTATTTAAATTTTCTTCTTCAAAATCTACAATTGTTCCATCCTCTAATACCTGTGACAAATTAGATTCAAATTTTTGAGAGCTTAAAGTTGTTCCTAAAGTAAAGTTTAAATTACTTTTATTGTTTAACAGGTAGTAATAATCAACTTTTCCATCAAATCTACTTGTTGAAAATTTCTTGTTTTGAAATAAATCATAAAAATCTTGGTCAATGCTAGGTATAATTTCAAAAGGCTGTTCCTGAGCAATTGAATTGAACAATGGACTATCTTTTTGATAAATGTATTGCAACTCTGACGAAAAAACATTTTTATCATTTAGTGTGTAATATGCATTTAAATTTTGATTCAAAGAAACAGGTTTTTCCTCTAAATAGGTATCGGCACTTCGTTGGGTGGATGTTACATCAATTCTTTCTGATTGTTTTAATATTTTTCCAAAGATGTCGTAATCAACATGTACATCTTTATTGGGAGTGTATGTAGTGCTAAATTTCAGCATTGCTAATTTATTTTTCTGTTTTGAAACAGTCTCACTTCTATCTGTAATTTCAGATTCATTATACACCGTATTTCTTTGAATAAACATATCCGTTTCAGAATCGTTCACTATCGAAAACCCATTAAACACCAATGACTTTTTTGGTGTCAAACTAAAATTTACTGCACCAAAATTTGAAGTTATTTCTTGTGCTCTATTATTTTGAGCTGTAGTAAATCCTAAATCACTAGAAGACACATTAAATGAAGTTCCACTTCCATGCATAGAGCCTCTTAATCCACCAGTAAATCGAAAATAATCTCTTCTTGTAAAAGGAGGCTCTCCAATATTATTAAAATCGGCAAGGATATTAATACTTTTATCCGGACTATAATAAAATAATTTTGGTTTTGCTAAGTATTTAAAATCATCATCACTAGTTCCAATACCTGCATTTACTTCTCCAAACCAAAACTTATTTTTCCCCTCTTTCAGCTTTATATTAATCGCAATATTATCTTCATCATTGGTTATGCCTCTCATTCCAGAAACCTCATTATAGTTTTTAAGAACCTGAACCTTGTCCACAGCACTAGCTGGTATATTTTGCGTTGCTAACTTCGTATCTCCATCAAAAAATTCTTTTCCTTCAACTAAGATTTTTTGAACTTTTTTACCTTCTACTTCAACTTCACCATTATCATCAATTTCAATACCAGGTAATTTTTCTAAAATATCTTCCAGTTTTTTTTCGGTTCCAGTAGTAAATGAATCTGTATTATAAACAATAGTATCTCCAATGATTTTTACAGGCATTTCATAAGTAAGCTCAACTTCATTCAAAGATTCATTAGATTCAGACATTACAATATCTTTGGTTTGATTTTCTAAATTACCAATCTTCAAATCAACATTTAATGTATTATAACCCAAGTAACTCACTTTTAAGGTATATTCCTGATTTTGATCTAAGTTTAATTTATATTGACCCCTTGCATCGGTTATAGAATAGGATTGCAGTAAGTTAGTACCTTTTTTAAATGCAATTACATTTGCCATTTCTAATGGACCCAAATTATTTTTAACAATTCCTGTTAATTTGACAGTTTGAGAAAAAGCAAAAAAAGGTATTAAAAAAACAATAAATAAAACTATTTTCTTCATTTGAAATGTGATTTGAAAATGTAAATTAATTATGAATTCTAATCGATCTAACATCTCCTCCACTCTTTTGGCGTTCATTTCTAAATCTTTCTCTCATTTCTTCAGTCTTTTTCACTACCATCTCATCGTATTCTTTCTGGGTAACTGTTTTTCCTTTTGATGGTTCTTTTAAATTTAATTTAGCTTTAGGATTGATAATAATTTTTGTACACATGATCTTTGTATCCCTAGCACTTACCTCTAAAATTAAACCAGGTAAGCCCCAATAATCCCCAGGACCTTGACTAATTGGGATATCTAGCGTGTACCAAGCTGTTACTATAACAGGCTCTGTTATCAGTTTATTTACATTTTCATCTTCTTTTTTTTCTTCTTCACTATTATTTCTTCTTCCAAATCTCATTTCTCTTCGAATTGGCATATCAATAACAGCAGTTGCTTTAAAACACAATTGCTCTCCTATCATTTTTGTTTCTTGTACTATTTTCCATTCATAGATAACCAAATCATCTTTAATTAAAAACTTCTTACCACTAAATTCATTTTCTTTAGCAGATTTTTTAGTTTGCACATTTTTATAATGTTTTCCTGAAATTCCTCCCCTCATCATCATAAATCTCATACCACCTCCACCAGAAGATTGATCTAATTTTTCTTCCTCTTTATAAATGGAAGTAGTTTTATTAAAGGTCAATTCATACGTTTTTTCCAGATTACTTTTCATTCTCTCTTTAAAAATCTTAATTCTGTCAGTGGGAATACCGGATTTCGAAAAATCAATATCTAAAGTTGTTTTTGATTCATAGATTGCCTGCCCTTGATAATTTTGAGCATTTAATGAAACTGAATAAAAAAAAATAGTTAAGCCAATTTTTAAAATAATTTTATTCATTATTATTATTTTTTATATTAAATAATTCTTTTTGGAATAAAGTTTAGTAAAAAATATATTTTTTACTATTAATTAATTTAGACTAAAATAAAGTACTAAGGTTTAAAACTAGTGATTAAAAATATATAGTTTACAGTTTATATCAAACTAATATTTTACAATAATAGAATATTAAGTACTTGGCCCTAATAAATTCAATTTTTATAGCTTAAAAAACTGTTTAAAACATAGAAATAAGCTATATTTTTTATAAATTCGCTTTATTGTAATGATTAAATGTTTTTAATTATTTCACTTTAATAAAAATATAAGAAATATGCATGTAGCTATTGCTGGTAATATTGGTGCTGGAAAAACAACTTTAACTAAACTTTTGGCAAAACATTATAAATGGGAACCACATTATGAGTCGGTAGCTGAAAATCCGTATTTAGATGATTTTTATACCTCGATGGAACGCTGGTCATTTAACTTACAAATTTATTTCTTAAATAGTCGTTTTCGTCAAATATTAGAAATTCGTGAAAGTGGTAAAAATATAATTCAGGATAGGACTATTTATGAAGATGCTCATATTTTTGCTCCTAATTTACATGCTATGGGCTTAATGACCAATAGGGATTTTAGCAATTATGAATCGTTATTTGAGTTGATGGAACGCTTGGTTGCTCCTCCCGACTTATTAATTTATTTACGTGGAAGTATTCCTACTTTGGTAGGACAAATTCACAGTCGAGGTAGAGAATTTGAAAATTCGATTAGTATAGATTATTTAAGTAGATTAAATGAACGATATGAAGCTTGGATTTCAACTTATACAAAAGGAAAATTATTAATTATTGATGTTGATAATTTGGATATTGTTGATAGTCGAGAAGATTTAGGTTCCGTTATTGATAGAATTGATGCCCAAATTCATGGGTTATTTTAAATAGAAAGTGGCCACCTTATAAAACAAAAAACTCCCAAATATTTGGGAGTTTTTTGTTTTATAAGTGAAATATAATTTTACTTTTTCAAATTTTTCATTACATCTCCTTTTAAAGTAGAATAGTTAATCTTAAGAGCGTTGATATTTTTTAACTCTTCTTTAATATCAGTAATTGTACCAACACTTGAATTTATATCTGCTTTTATTGATGTTGTTAAAAGCGGAATCTCATCTTCTGGATGTGTTTCTCTTTCAGCAAAAATAAAATATTTTATATCTTTTACATCTGAAATTCTATCATTCAATTGTATTTTATCGCCACCCTGTCCTTTAACTTTTCCAACATAAATATAACTCACCAAACTCTTTCGCTCTAATTTTTTAATTTCAGTTGCAAATGGAAGCTGTGGTTTTTTAATTTTTAAAGTAGTTTCACGCATCACCGTGGTTACCATAAAAAAGAACAATAACATAAATACAATATCTGGTAAAGATGCCGTAGATATTGCTGGCATACCTTTTTTCTTCTTTCTAAACTTTGACATAAAATATTACTTTGTTGGTTCTGCTTCAGAAATAATCTGAGGATATTTCTTTTTAATATTATCTATCTTATCTTTTAAACTCTTAGATGGATTACTTTTATTATCTTTTAAAAGTTTGGTATAAGTTACACCATACAATTTTTTTGATAATCGATTTCTTAATTCAGTATATGCTCCAACTAATTCGTTTTGTACAGAAATATAAGTACCGTAAGAAGTACCTCTATCACTCTCTAAAGATATAACTGCCTTGTTTGGATGGTCTGATGAAGCTGGATCTTTAGTTCCTTCACACCAATCACAATTAGCAGGTTCTGCTCCATCAATTGGATTTCCTAAACCACCACCATTGTCAATAAATTTTATAGCTTCTTCGCGTAATTTATCGACTGTCATATAAATTTCTCCTTCAACTAATATATTATTGTGACGATTTACAGTAACAACAAATACATTTTTTTCTTTTAACTTAGGACGATCCTGATTTTCAGGTTGTTTTTCAGGTAATTTACGAGATATCCCTGTATCCACATCCATCGTAGTAGTTACTAAGAAAAATATGAGTAGCAAGAAAGCAATATCTGCCATTGACCCTGCATTAATTTCCGGTAAATCTCTTCTTGCCATAATATTATTTTGATATTAGTGTTTTAACAAAACCTCCGAAAATAACCAATAATCCAGCAGCTCCTAAAATTAAAGAATACCAAATACCAGTACTCACCCATTTAGATGTAGCTCCAGCTTCACCATCTTTCAACATTTGACCAGAAGAGCTAAGCGTAGCACCATCATCTGCCATAAAATAGGATATTACCAATACTACACCTAATGCAGCTAAAGAAATTAAAGTCTTTTTAAGTAATTGAGGATGTTTTATTAAGTTCAATAATGAAAATACAACTGATATAACTGCAGTAATAATCAAAATTATTTTCGCAAAAGTTATATATGGAGAGACCAAACTATTTTGTACGTCAACATTGTTTTTAACAACGTCATCTCCTTCCATAATTATCCTAATTAAGAAATAAATAGCAACAAAACCAATTATTCCAGTAATTATAGATAATATTTTAGATAATTTATCATTCATAATTATTCTATTATTTATTTCTGATCAAAAGATCAACTAATTTAATTGAAGCATCTTCCATACTATTAACTATACCATCTATTATAGATATAATATAATTATAAAAAATTTGAAGAATAATTGCTACAACTAAACCAAATACTGTTGTTAATAATGCTACTTTAATACCACCTGCTACTACTGCTGGAGAAATATCACCTGCTGCTTCAATTGAATCAAATGCACCAATCATACCAATTACTGTTCCCATGAAACCAAGCATTGGGGCTAACGAAATAAATAATGATAACCAAGAAACATTTTTTTCTAATAATCCCATTTGTACACCACCATAAGATACAACTGCTTTTTCTGCCGCATCAACTCCTTCATCCATTCTATCTAATCCTTGATAAAATATTGATGCTACAGGACCTTTGGTATTTCTACATAGTTCTTTAGCAGCTTCAACTCCACCTGAGCTCATAGCTTCTTCAACATCTTTTACTAATTTATTAGTATTAGTTCTTGCCATATTAAGATATATGATTCTTTCGATGGCAATAGCTAAGCCTAAAATTAATGTTACTAATACAATTCCCATAAAGAAAGGGCCACCTTCAATAAAACGTAGTTTCAGTTCTTGGTGAAAAGTTAGGTTTTCAGTGACTGCTTCTGCTTGTGCATAAATGTTTTGAGCTGAGCTTAAAAACAATAATCCTGCGACTGTTAGGATAGTAGATACTTTTTTCATTTTTGTAAATCTTTTTATTAAATTTAGTTAACGGGTTAAAGATATAAAATTTTATTATAAAACACACTATGCGGAGAGAAAGGGATTCGAACCCCTGTTACGATTTCTCATAAACACGCTTTCCAAGCGTGCGCCTTAAGCCACTCGGCCACCTCTCCAAATATGTCAAAAATTCATATCGGAACGGCAAGTAACAAAAAAATATTTATATGAAAAACTTTTTTAGTGAAAAACTAACTCATTTCTCCTCTTAAAGCAGTTTCAAATGTCTTTTTAAACTTATTTTGAGAAATATTTTCACCTATGAGGTACATCAATTTTGCTATTGCTGATTCTGTAGTAATATCTTTTCCATCAATTATTCCTAGTGATTTTAAATGATTACTCGTTTCATAGTGACCTAACAGAACGCTTCCATTAATACACTGACTTACATTTACAATAGCTATATTTTTTTTTAATGCTTTTTGAATTAAATTGATAAACCATTTCGAGGTTGGAGCATTACCCGCTCCAAAAGTTTCTAGAACTACACCTTTCAAATCTGAAATTTCTAAAATACTTTTTACGACTTCTTTATTTATACCAGGAAATAATTTTAAAATAACAATATTTGCGTTAAAGTTTTTTCTAACAATTAATGTTTTATTTTGAATTACTTTTTTCAAAACATTATTATTAAATTTTAAATGCACACCACTTTCTCCAAGCTCAGGATAATTTGGAGAATTAAATGCTTCAAATTGACTGGCGCTTACTTTTGTTGTACGATTGGCTCGATATAATTTATATTCAAAATACAAACATACCTCACCTAATTTTGATAAATCACCATCTCTTGTTGCGGCAATTTGTATTGCTGTTATTAAATTTTCTTTAGCATCAGTTCGTAAATCTCCTATTGGTAGTTGTGAACCTGTAAAAATTACAGGTTTACTTAAATTTTCAAACATAAAACTTATTGCAGAAGCAGTATATGACATTGTATCTGTACCAGTTAAAACTACAAATCCATCAATTTTATGATAATGTTTTTCTATAATTTCGGCTATCTGAATCCAATATTTGGGATTCATATTAGAGGAATCTATTGGTTCATCAAAAGAAATTGTTTGTATGATACAATCCAATAAGTTCAATTCTGGTATTTTTTCCTTAATCTGATTAAAATTGAATGCTTTTAGAGCATTGCTTTTATAATCTTTTATCATCCCAATAGTACCTCCAGTATAAATCAATAAAATATTTGGTATTTTTGTCATGTTTTGCTTTTTGGAATAATTAATATTGTAAATCTATTACAATTAAATGAAAAAATATTAACTATAAAATAATTAAAATGTCTGGAGCATATATATTAATATTATTGATAGGAGGAATTGGAATGCTCGTTCAATATCAATTAAAGAATAAATTTAAAAAATATTCAAAATTACATTTACAAAACGGCTTAAGTGGTAAAGAAATTGCTGAAAAAATGTTAAACGATAATGGTATTAATGATGTTGAAGTAATTTCTGTTAAAGGGCAATTAACCGACCATTATAACCCTCAAATTAAAACTGTAAATTTAAGTGAAGCAGTTTATAACCAAAGAAATGCAGCCGCTGCTGCTGTTGCAGCTCACGAATGTGGACATGCAGTACAACATGCAAAAGCATATCCTTGGTTACAATTAAGATCTAAATTAGTTCCAACAGTTGGCATATCCTCTAAATTAGCTTCATTTTTATTGATTGCAGGAATTTTCACGGTAAATTCTTTTCCTCAACTTTTACTAATAGGAATTATATTTTTTGCTGCAACAGTTGTATTTAGTATTGTAACACTTCCTGTTGAATATGATGCCAGCAATAGAGCTTTGGCCTGGCTTGAAGAAAAAAATATGCTTACCTCAAATGAACAAAATGCTGCTAAAGATGCCTTAAAATGGGCTGCCAGAACTTACTTAGTTGCTGCTTTAGGCTCAATAGCTACATTACTTTATTATTTAAACATTTATAGTAGCAGAAGCTAAATTTTAATTTGCCTATCGATTTGTTGGTCTAATGAGATAAATGTTTCTGTTCTTGCTACTCCTTTAATATGTTGGATCTGATGGTTTAATACTTGCATTAAATGCTCATTATCTTTACAAATGATTTTTACAAAAATGGCATAATTACCTGTGGTATAATGACTTTCTATTACCTCATCTATCTCTTTTAATCGTTTTATTGCATCTCTATATTTACTTGAACTATCTAGAAATATACCTACAAAAGCCATGGT
>DAOVTC010000183.1 GCA_030633285.1 Flavobacteriaceae bacterium | reverse complement strand
TTAGGAAGAAGCCACAAAGTTCATTACATTCGTTAATCAAAAATAATTTTGGATTTATATTAAGGAAGAAAAATTAATTTCAAAAAAGAAACCTACTTTTCCAATAAATAAAAAACTGTATGATTATTTAACAGAATATAATCGCAATATTAAAATACCGGTTTTTTATGACGATTTATTAAGATTCTCAGGTTCAGTTACTGTTTATGATAAAAATGATAAAGATACTTTGTGGATTAGAGTTTTTTATCCTGAATTTGAACAAAAAGAAATTGATTTAAGTTTAAAACGCATGTATAATATTTTGCATGGTGATGGTACTGAAGATAATTTGGATATTTTGATGGTTGACGAAATTGATTATTGCACTTTTGGAAATTCTAAACCATTTCGTATCAAAATTAGAAATGTATTAAATGATAATTATACATATATTTATGTAAAAAAAGCAGATGCTTCACGTGTATATGGTTTAGAATTAGAAGATATTCTGTCACCTAATAACATTAATTTTTTAATTTATACTAATACTTTAATAGAAGAGCATGTTTTAGGAATTCCCGGAGATGTTTTTATGGAAGAAAGTTTAGCAGAATTATCTAGATCTGAAAAACTTAGACTTTCAAAAGAATTTGTAAAATTTAATGAACGTAATATGATAAGATTATTGGGAGATATGCGTGCTTACAATTACGTTATTGTTCCTACATTTGATTTTGATCAAGTACAATACAGGATTAGAGCAATGGATTTTGACCAACAAAGCTATGAAGGAAAGTTGAAGGTTTACCGACCTCAATTCTTTAAAGATAACTATCCTTTTGTAAAAATGGTTGAAGATAATTTGTTGCCAGAATCTGTTGAGCAATATCGTAAAGAAGAACGTTCAATTTTGGCTAAAAGATTAAAAGGATCACAAGATAGAGTAAGGCAATTAATTGATTGTATGAAAAGTGATTTGATTTCAACTCCTGAAAATGTTAATCAACTCAAATCAGAGTTAAATGAATTTACAAAAGATAAAAATTTTAAGAACTGTAATAATATGGGTGATATTTTACAAGTAGCTTTTGATTTTGTTGTTAGGAATTATGAAAGTGTAAATACCTATTTAATTAAATAATTAACATTTAATACTAAGATTTATACTTGAATGTTTTAGTTTAATATTTGGAATATCTCTTATAGATTAGTTAACCCATATATTCATCAAAATTAAATTCATCATAATCTTCTTCATCTTCAATGTCAAAATCATCTTTAGATAAATCTTCACTTTCAAATTTTAAATCCGGTTTACTTTTTGGTATAGAACCTAAAGAAAAAACCATACTTGGTAGTTCAAAATCACTTTGATCAATATTATTTTCAATTAATTCTACATAAAAAGACCACATGGTAAAAAAGTCATAAATATAAATTAATTTATCATGTTTGTTTTCTAAAGCTCTGTCAATAGTAATATCTTTCATTTGAACGATATCATTTAATCCTTCACTCATATCGAATAGTGGAAATTCTTCACCTTGATTCCAATCATCATCAGAACGATAAAATGATGCCATTTCATTTCCTCTAAAACCAAAAGCATTGGTTATTGCATTGTGTAAATCTTCAAGTGATACAGTTTTTTTTATAGCTATATCTCTAATTACATCTTCTTCACAATTTAATATCACACGTATTTTGTAAACCATAATATTGATTTAAATTTCACTGCAAAATTATCAATTAATTTGAAAAATATTACATTTACATTATTAATTATGTTATCAATGAAAAAGAAAGAAATATTATTAAAATTAAATTCCATGATGAATAATACGCTCATGGAAACTTTAGATATTCAATTTACAGATATTGGTGATGATTATTTGGTTGCTACTATGCCGGTAAATGAAAAAGTTTATCAGCCAATGGGTTTATTACACGGTGGTGCATCAGTCGCTTTAGCGGAAAGTGTAGGTAGTACAGCATCACATTTTTTTATTGATAGTGAAAAGTTTGAAGTTAGAGGAATAGAAATTACAGCCAATCATTTAAAAAGTAAAAGAGACGGAATAGTTACTGCTACTGCCAGAATGATTCATAAAGGAAAAACTACACATTTGTGGGAAATAAGAATCGTTGATGAAGAAGGTAAATTGATTTCACTTTGTAAGTTGACAAATATTATTCTGTCAAAAAAATAAAGATTTTCAATGAAGAGTAATCTGGTAAAGAAAATTATGAAAATAATTGGCGCTTCTGTTCTGGTTATATTGTTGTTGTTTTCAGCTGGTATTTATAGTTTTAGTAAACGAAAATCTGATAAAAAAATAATTAAAATATTTCAAAAAAAATCTTCACAAGTTTTTATAAAGCATTTAATTTTTAAAAATAGAGATATACGGGTTTTTGAAATGCAAGAAAAATTGGATACTACTTTACCAATTTTAGTCTTTGTACATGGATCACCTGGTTCGGCCTTAGATTTTAAAAAATATTTTTTGGATATTGAAATTAATCAAAAGTATAATATAATATCTTATGATAGGGTTGGATATAGTGATGTGGCAACGGGTAAAGTTTTAAGTTCAATAAATGATGAAGTAGAGGTTTTACATGAAGTTTTAAAAAATACAAATCTTAAACAAGTAATTTTGGTAGGTTATTCTTATGGAGGAACCATTGTATTGGCATCAACTAAAAATTATAAAAAGAAAATCATATTAGCTGGAG
>DAOVTC010000174.1 GCA_030633285.1 Flavobacteriaceae bacterium | reverse complement strand
GCAATTACTTATAATGAATTTATAGATAAACTATTAGAAATTGAAGATTTACTTATAAATGAATATCAATCCCTTTATTTAACCGAGCTAAAAGATTTAATTCATAAAGCAAAAGTATTTGGCTATTATTTTGCAAGTCTTGATATACGTCAAGATAGCAGAATTCATCACCAAGTATTTCAACAAATTGTACAAACGCTGCAAAAGCATAAATCAACTATTTTTCCTAAAAACTATTTAGAATTATCAGAAAACGATCAGATAAAAATTCTTTCGAATATCAAAGGAAAGATTGATATTGATGACTTTACGGATGAGTTAGTTGAAAAAACCTTAGGATCAATAAAAGCCATTAAAACTATTCAAAAAAATAATGGCGAAAAAGGTGCTAATCGTTATATTATAAGTAATAATCAAAGTGCTTTAAACGTTATGGAAGTTTTTGCAATGCTCAAACTAACAGCTTTTCATAGTCAAATTCCCGTTGACATTGTACCTCTTTTTGAAACTATTGACGATTTGGAAAATGCCCACCAAATTATGGAGCAATTATATACTAACAAAACCTATAAAAAACATCTTAAAAATAGAAATAACCAACAAACTATAATGCTTGGTTTTTCAGATGGAACAAAAGATGGAGGTTATTTAATGGCAAACTGGTCTATATTCAAAGCAAAAGAAAAACTTACAGAAATTTCAAGAAAGTTTAACATTAAAGTTATATTTTTTGATGGTCGTGGTGGACCACCGGCAAGAGGTGGTGGAAAAACACATCAGTTTTATGCATCATTAGGTCCTACAATTGAAAATGACGAGATTCAATTAACTGTTCAAGGGCAAACTATCAGTGCTAACTTTGGCACCATTGAATCATCACAATATAATTTAGAGCAATTAATTAGTTCTGGAGTAAGTAATCAATTTTTTGATAGTGTTAAAAATGAATTGGATAATGAACAAAAATATTTGATGAATGACTTGGCAGAATTAAGTTACAATGCTTATGTCGATTTTAAGAATCATCCTAAATTTTTGCCTTTTTTAGAACAAATGAGTACTTTAAAATATTATTCAAAAACGAATATTGGCAGCCGACCATCTAAAAGAAAAAGTTCTAATAAATTAGATTTTAGTGATTTAAGAGCCATCCCTTTTGTTGGTTCATGGAGTCAGTTAAAACAAAATGTACCAGGATTTTACGGTGTAGGAACAGCTTTAAAAAAATATGAAGATGCAGGTGAATTTGATAAAGTCATTTCATTTTATAACAATTCAAAATTCTTTAAAAGTTTAATTGAAAATAGTATGATGTCTATGAAAAAATCATTCTTTGAATTGACTAGATATATGGAAGATGACAAAGAATTTGGTGATTTTTGGAAACTTATTTATGAAGAATTTTTAACTTCCAAACGATTGGTTCTAAAATTAGCAAATCAAAATGAGTTGATGCAAAGCTATCCGGTAAGTAGTGCTTCTATTGAAGTCAGGGAATCAATAGTTTTACCTTTATTAACCATTCAACAATATGCACTTAAAAAGGTTCATGAATTATATTCACAAAAAAAATCTAATAAAAAACAATTAGAAGTCTATGAAAAAATAATAACCCGTTCTTTATTTGGTAATATCAATGCAAGCAGAAATTCTGCATAAATTAAAAATGCTCTTAGGAAATTAACCCAAGAGCATTTTTACTATTAAAACATTTCGTTATTAAAACCTATACCCTATACCTAAACCTACCATAAAAGTATTGATATCTAAATCTATATCATTTTCAATTATTTCGTAATCTGGACAAGGAATAGCTTTTGCAGCATAATCTATACATTTACCTGTTTTTACAACACCATCAGTTGCTACAAATAAATTCTTTATATCAAAATTTATCAACCATTTATCATTGAGTATATAATCTAAACCTCCTTGTAATGAAAAACCAAAAGTATCATTAATAATTAAATTATTTGGAAGTCCGAAATTCATATCTTTTCCTTCGCCATAAAACATAGTATAATTTACACCTGCTCCTAAATAAGGTTTAAAATTACCCATATAAAAATGATATTGTAATGAAATAGTTGGTGGAAACATTGAGAAATAACCTAAATCACTATAATGTCTAAAATCATCAGTGTATTTTACACCGATATCGTGCTTAGAAGTACTTAACATCAATTCTACAGCAATGTTTTTATTAAAAAAATAAGTTATATCTAACTCAGGAGTAAAAGCATCAGAAATATCAATTCTACCACTATCATTATCTCCTTTATAATTACTGTTTTCATTTGTCATGGTATAATAACCTCGCGCTCTTACAAACCATTTAGTGTATTCATTAGATTGCGCATAACTTGTAGTAGTATATAATGATAATATTAAAATTCCTATTATAATACTTTTCATGATAATAAGTTTTTAAAAATGATACTTCAAATTTAGTTTCTTGATTTTTAATATTAATGACATATATCAGTTTTTAAGTAAAAATGGAGATTGAGTTTGGTAATAAACATGTCTTAAAAAAAATAAGAATAATTATAATAAAACACTATATGTTAGCGTTATAGTGTAACAATAAAAATAATTGCTGTAAAAAAAAAGGGGCTATGAAAAAGTTGAGTTTATTATTTGTAGGGATATTATTATCCATATTTATTTCATCATGCACTTCTGATGATGTAAAAGAAATCTCAGGCACATTGGTATTTAATGAAATTGGTTCACACAGTTTTAATATTAACGCTGAAAATATTGAGGCAACCATAACTATGATCGGACCTAACAATGGAGAAACAATTATTTATAAAAATGTACCATTATTTCGAACAGTTATTTATACTGCTAAAATCGGGCTTAAAAATTCTCCATCTTCAAAAACTGCATTATTAAGTAATCTTGCGGTAATGTACGAAGCTGAATCAGGTGTTAAAATGCAAAAAAATATGGAAAGTTTTATTGATAGTGGTTATGTAAAAATTGATTGGAAAGGCCTTGACTAGAATTACTGCTCTGCTTCGCTAAAAATTTTACTGCATTACACTTTTATTTTTTTGTATCTATTCCTCTTACTCCTTACTTTTTTCTATT
>DAOVTC010000157.1 GCA_030633285.1 Flavobacteriaceae bacterium | reverse complement strand
CAAAAGAAAACCAATTATGCACTTCGTGCGGATATGACTAAAGAAGAGTTTGTTAAAGAAGTTACTACTGGTTTAAAAACTCCACCACAATATTTCCCAAATAATGTGAGAATGAATAAATCAATCAACACAAGTATTGATGAAGTTATTCACAAAGGAACTACTCCTATTGACGCTGCTACTTTTAAGGAAATGAGTGATCAAAAAGATATATTGGTTGTTGATACTCGTTCAAAAGAAACATATACAGAAGAAGGAACAGTTCCTGGTGCTTGGTACATTGGTTTAGACGGAAGTTTTGCCCCTTGGGTAGGTGCTTTGATTACCAATATCGACCAAAAAATTATATTTATTGCCGAAGATGAAACCAGAGTTAATGAAATTGCTATTCGTTTTTCCAGAGTTGGCTATGATAACACCTTGGGCTATTTATTTGGTGGTATAAAAAATTGGATAGACCACGGCTATGGAGTTGATAAAATTGGTAGTATTTCTGGGCATGAATTTGTTGAAAGATTAGCAGCAGGAACAATGGAAAAAGCTCTAGATTTACGTAAAGAATCTGAATATTTATCAGAACATGTGGTCGGTGTTGAAAATTTCCCACTTGATTTTATCAATTCAAACTTTGCGGAAATTAATACAGAAAAAGAATACTTTTTACATTGTGCAACAGGATATAGATCACTAGTTGCTGCATCAATATTTAAAGCTAATGGTGTTGAAAATGTAACTGATGTAAGAAACGGTTTTGTTGATATAAAAGAAACAAATGCACCACTTACTGAATACGTTTGTCCAACAACATTATTATAATACATAACTAATTGTATAACAAAGGGAGTTTTATTACTCCCTTTTTTTATTTAAATTTGCAAAAATAAAATACTTTAAACTACTAATAATGAAAATTTTTAATTTAAAAATTGCTGTAATCTTGTTTTTAAGTTTCAGCCTTTTAGGTTGTGCCCAAACTACAAAAACAGATATTGTACGACAAATAAACCCTGTTGAATTAAATGAAAAATTAGGTGATAATATACAATTGATTGATTGTAGAACTCCTAAAGAATTTGCTGAAGGTCATTTAAAAGGAGCTAAAATTATCAATTATTACGATTCTGATTTCTTAAATGAAATGTCTAAATTGGATAAAGATAAAGTGCTTTATATTTATTGTCGTAGTGGTAACAGAAGCGGAAAAGCTGCTAAAAAATTGGAAACTATGGGTTTTACCAAAATTTATGATTTAAAAGGTGGTATTATCAGTTGGAAAAAAAATAATTTAGAAATAGTCAAATAATATAAAATTTAATTAAAATGAAAAAAATTGTCTTTTTATTCGTAGTTGTATTATTAGTCAGTAGCTGTAGTAAATCTTTATCTAAAGAAGAAAAATCTTTATATACTGAACAAGGAAAGGTAATTGCACAGGCAACTGCAAAAAAATTAGGAGGAACTCTTGTTAAAAAAATGAAAGAAGGTGGTGTGAAAGATGCTCTACCATTTTGCAACGAAAATGCCATTCCCTTAACTAAAGAAATGTCTGAAAAATATAACGTAACGATAAAAAGAACTTCCCATAGATTAAGAAATGATGAGAATTCACCAAACGAAGAAGAGGTTAGGGTTATCAATAAATACAACACATTATCTGCAGAAGGTAAACCCATGAAACCAATTGTTAAATTAGATGTTTCTGGAAAACCTCACTTTTATGCACCAATTAAATTACAAAAAAAGTGTTTAGCCTGTCACGGTAAAATTGGTAGTGAAATTACTGTAAAATCAGATTCTATCATCAAATCATATTATCCTAATGATTTAGCAACAGGGTTTAAAGAAAATGATTTAAGAGGAATATGGAGTATTACTTTTGAAACCGAATAACAACATGACTTTTAACTATTTACACCCTCAATTTGTAACTGTTGTTACAAATTGAGGTTTTTTTTATTGTATTTTTGGTTTCAAACTTAACATTAAAATCAAAAAATAATGGCGAAAGTAGTTGTTTTAGGAGCTGGAGTTTCAGGTCATACCGCAGTAACCTATTTAAATAAATATCTAGGAAAAGATCATGAAGTTGTGATTGTTTCACCTAACAGTAATTATCAATGGATTCCTTCAAATATTTGGGTAGGTGTTGGTTTGATGAAACCCGATCAAGTAAAATTTAAATTGGCTCCTGTTTATAAAAAATTAGGCGTTTCTTATAAACAGGCTTTAGCGCTTTCAATACATCCTGAAGGTAATATTAAATCTAATAGAGGATTTGTAACTATTAAATATGTTAATGGTGACAAAAAAAATCAAGAAGAAGAGATTGACTACGACTATCTGGTAAATGCAACTGGTCCAAAATTAAATTTTGAAGCTACGGAGGGATTGGGTCCTGATAAATTTACCAATTCTGTTTGCACCTATGATCATGCATCTCATTCTTGGAAAAATCTTCAGAAGGCATTTAAAAAAATGGAAAATGGAGAAAAACAAACTTTTTTAATTGGTACAGGGCATCCTTTAGCAACCTGTCAAGGTGCGGCTTTTGAATATGTATTAAACATTGCTTTTGAAATTGGGAAAAGAAAACTTACTGAATTAGCAGATATTTGGTGGATATCTAATGAATATGAATTAGGTGATTTTGGAATGGGTGGCGCTTTTGTAAAAAGAAATGGTTATATCACACCAACTAGTATTTTTACAGAATCCATTTTAAAAGAATACGGCATAAGATGGATTAAAAGAGCGGGAGTTCAAAAAGTAGAAAAAGGCAAGGCTTATTATGAAGATTTAAATGGAGAATTTCACACTAAAGAATTTGATTTTGCCATGTTAATTCCTGGATTTGCAGGCTCAGGGATGAAAGCTTTTGATAAAAAAGGAGCAGATATTTCTTCAAAAATATTTGCTGCCAATACCATGATGAAAGTTGATGCTGATTATACGCCAAAACCTTATGAGGAATGGAAAGCTTCTGACTGGCCATTAATTTATCAAAGTCCTGAATACGATAATTTATATGCTGCTGGAATCGCTTTTGCACCACCACATACTATGTCAAAACCAATGGAAAGTCCAAATGGCACAAAAATATTCCCTACTCCGCCTAGAACTGGAATGCCATCTGGTGTAATCGGCAAAATTGTTGCCCAAAATATAGCCCATCAAATAAAAACTGGAAAAAAAGACCATCCGCATGAAGCGTCTATGGCAAAAATGGGAGCTGCTTGTATTGTATCTGCTGGGTACGGATTGTTAAAAGGTCAGGCGGCCGTTATGACCGTTAGACCAATTGTGCAGGATTGGGAAAAATACCCAAAATGGGGTCGGAGTATAAGTGATACAGTAGGTGTTGTAGGATCAGCTGGGCATTGGATGAAATTATTTATGCACTATATGTTTTTATACAAAGCAAAAGCAAAACCTTTATGGTGGTTAATTCCTGAATAAAAAATTTAAAATCTATTCTAAATGAAAAAAAGTAAAAAAGCAAGTATTCCTTACAGTAAT
>DAOVTC010000026.1 GCA_030633285.1 Flavobacteriaceae bacterium | reverse complement strand
GATTTTGATCCTAAAGGAAAATCAGATATTGAAGTAATGCGATTTACTCAATCGTTTATGAGTGAATTATTTCGCCATATAGGTGCTAATACTGATATACCTGCTGGTGATATTGGTGTAGGTGGACGTGAAATAGGTTTCTTATTTGGACAATACAAAAAATTGCGCAATGAATTTACTGGTGTTTTAACTGGTAAATCTATGTCATTTGGTGGATCATTAATTCGTCCTGAAGCTACAGGTTATGGTACTGTTTATTTTGCACAAACTATGCTAGAAACAAAAGGTGATTCTTTTAAAGGAAAAATAGTAGCTGTTTCAGGTTCGGGTAATGTAGCACAATATGCTACTGAAAAAGTTAACGAATTAGGAGGTAAAGTAGTTACTTTATCTGACTCGGGTGGATATATTTATGACGTTGATGGTATTGATGCTGATAAATTGGCTTATGTTATGGAATTGAAAAATATTCAACGTGGCCGTATTTCTGAGTATGTTAGTGAGTATCCAAATGCAAAATATATTAAAGGAGAAAGACCTTGGAGTGTTAAATGTGATGTTGCACTACCTTGTGCTACTCAAAATGAATTAAATGAGGAAGAAGCAAAAGTATTGGTTAAAAATGGTGTAATGTGTATTGCCGAAGGAGCAAATATGCCTACTACTCCTGAAGGAACAGAGGTATTCCAAAAATCTGCTGCTTTATATGCACCAGGAAAAGCTTCTAATGCGGGTGGTGTATCTGTTTCAGGTTTAGAAATGAGCCAAAACTCATTGCGTTTCAATTGGACACGTGAAGAAGTAGATGCAAAATTGCATAGAATAATGAATGATATTCACGCATCTTGTGTAAAATATGGTACACTTGATGACGGTTCTGTTGACTATGTTCAAGGGGCTAATATTGCAGGTTTTGTTAAAATAGCCGACGCTATGTTAGATCAAGGAGTAGTTTAGTTAAAATTGATTTTAAAACATATTATTTTAAAAAGCTTGTCTGTTTGGGGCAAGCTTTTTTTATGAATTGTTTTTCTCTTATATTGCAGTAATAAAAATTTTGAGCATGTTACGAAATAAGCTACCCGATTTAAAAACTTATGAGTTTAGAGAAGTTTCATTCAAACAATTGATGCAGAATAGAATTTACAATGTTTTAATTGTATGCTCAAACTTTGATTTTTATTTATTAGAAGAAGATGGTAGAATTGACGAACAAATATTTGTTGAATATTCTGCTTTGAATCTACGATATCCTCCCAATATTTTACATGCCTATTCTGCTAGAAGCGCAAAAAAAATAATGGAAACTGAAAATGTAGACCTTGTTATTGTTTGGTTAGATACAGCCAGACGCTCTATTATAATTTCAAATAAAATAAAAGATAGTTTTTCTTTTATACCAATTGTTGCTTTAAGTCATTACCCTGAAGAGTTAAGAAAACTTTTAGATAAAAAAGATACTAGTCATATAGATTTTGTTTTTCATTGGAATGGGAATGTCAATATTTTTATTGCTATTATTAAACTGGTAGAAGATCGTATAAATGCTGAAAAAGATATCAATGAAATAGGTGTAAAAGCTATTTTGTTAGTTGAAGATTCAATAAGATTTTATTCCAGATATTTATCTTTAATTTATAAAATTCTTTTAAATCAAACGGAATCTTTTATTCAAGAGGGTTTAAACGAGCATAGTAAGGTAATGTCAAAACGAGGCAGACCAAAAGTTTTATTAGCAACAACCTATGAGGAAGGTATTGAATTGATTCAAAAATACAGAAATAATTTATTGGGTGTTATTACAGATGTGAGCTATTTTAAAGATGGTATAAAAGACAAAGAAGCGGGGTTTCATATTCTGGAATATTTAAGAAAAAAAGACAAATATTTTCCAGTTATAATTCAATCATCTGAGGCTAGAAATGAAAATCGTGCTTTAGGGCTACATGCCAAGTTTTTACACAAAGAATCTGAAACCTTAGGTTTAGATTTAAAAAAATATATTACAAGATATTTTTCATTTGGTGATTTTGAATTTTGGGATCCTGAAAAAGAAAAAGTCATTAAAACAGCAAAAGATTTAAAGAGTTTTCAAAAAGCTATTGCTGAAATTCCATTAGATATAATCGTTTATCATGCCAGACGGAATGATTTTTCTAAATGGCTAGAATCACGTGGGTTATTTCCTTTAGCTAAATTATTTGGTAAAATTGAATATGAAGATTTTACAGAAAAGGATCATGTAAGAGAGTTTCTTATCAAATCTATTAAGGCTTTTCGTATATATAGGTCAAGAGGAATTATTGCAAAATTTGATAGAAATCAATATGATGAATACTTGGTGTTTTCACGTATTGGAAATGGGTCTTTAGGAGGAAAAGGACGTGGATTGGCATTTATTGATTACTTTTTAAAGCGTCACAGACTATTTAATAAATACAAAGATACTGTTATAACAATACCAAGAACTGTAGTATTGAGTACAGAGGTTTTTGATGAATTTATGGAAGAACATGATCTATTTTCTTTTGTGGCAAAAAAACACGATGATGAAACTGTTTTAAATAAGTTCATTTCAAAATCACTACCTGAGAATGCTTTAAAAGATATAGAAGCTTTTTTGGCAACATCAAATACTCCTATTGCTATTCGTTCATCTAGTGTGTTAGAAGATTCTTTACATCAACCTTTTGCGGGAATTTATGCCACTTATATGGTTCCAAATACTGAATTGAAGCAATTATTAAAAATGGTATCCAATGCTATTAAATCTGTAATAGCTTCTGCATTTTATAAAAACAGTAAATCCTATATTAAAGCTACTTCTCATTCTATTGAAGAAAGTAAAATGGCAGTAATTTTACAAGAAGTTATTGGTACTCAATATGAAGATGTGTATTATCCCAATATTTCAGGTGTAGCAAGGTCGATTAATTTTTACCCTATAGGAGAAGAAACGCCACGTGAAGGTATTGCTAATATTGCATTAGGTTTGGGAGAAATAATTGTTAGTGGCGGACGTACTTTACGATTTTCGCCATATCATCCAAAAAATATATTACAATTGTCTTCAACTGAAATAGCTCTGAAAGAGACTCAAAAATATTTTTACGGATTGGATATGAATCCAAATAGTTATCATGTATCTGTTAATGAGGAGATCAATAAAGTTAAAATTAACCTAAGGCAGGCAAAAAATCACAGATCTTTAAAATTTGTAGCTTCTACTTATGATTTGCAAAGTAATAGAATTCGTTCTGGTGTTTTTCACGATGGTGCACGTATATTAAGTTTTGAAAATATTTTAAAATATGATTCTTTTCCATTAGCAGAGATACTTAAAGAATTATTACGAATAGGTCAAAGAGAAATAGGTCATCCCATTGAAATGGAATTTGCAGTAAAACTTGATGTACCAACTGGTGAACCAAAAGAATTTAGCTTCTTGCAAATAAGACCTATTGTAGAATATAATGATCATAAACATCTAATACCAGATGAAATTGACATTACCAATACAATTATTTATGCAGAATCTGCTTTAGGTAATGGTAAATATGATAATATTTATGATATTGTTTATGTAAAACCAGATGTTTTTAATGCAGCAAAAACCCTTGATATAGCAGTATCTATAGAAAAAATAAACGATTTATTTGAAAAAGAAGAAAAAAACTATGTCTTAGTAGGGCCTGGTCGATGGGGTTCAAGTGATCCATGGCTAGGAATTCCTGTAAATTGGTCGCAAGTATCTGCAGCTAAAGTAATTGTAGAGTCAGGTTTAGAAAATTTCAGAATTGACCCTAGTCAAGGAACTCATTTTTTTCAAAACTTAACCTCTTTTAAAGTAGGTTACCTTACTATAAATCCTTTTAGTAATGATGGGTATTTTGACATTGATTATTTAAACGCACAAGAAACGGTTTATGAAGATACCTTTATAAGGCATGTTCGTTTTAAAGAAGCTTTGACAATTTTAATTGAAGGTAAGAATAATAAGGCAGTTATTTACAAAGAAGGATATGTTTTACCTAATACTGATGATATAATTATTGGTGAACAACCACCTAATGGATTTATGTAAAGGAAAATGAATTTGTCATAAAAAAACCTTCCATAATTTGGAAGGTTTTTAGTTTTATAGAAATAAATATAATTATTTTATAGCATTACGCATATAAGCAGCTAATGCTTGTAATTCATCTCCATTCATGTCTTTAACAAAACCATCTAAATTAGCTTTCATAATAGCAACTTGTCCAGGGTCAGTATCTACAATAGCAGCATCATTACCTTTTAAGAATTGTACAAAATTTCCATTTTTTTCTTTATAAATTGTAGCCATATCTTTAATAGATGGACCTACAACTTTTGCATCCATTTGGTGGCAAGAAACACAAGTTTTTTCTGCGAATAGTTTTTCACCCAAAGCAAGTTGGTCATCTGCAACAGCAACATCACTTTTTACTTCTTCAACTTTTGTTTCAACTTCTTTTTTTACTTCCTTTTTTTTGTCATCACCACAGCTAGTTAAAAACATTGCTAAAACAGTAAAGGCTAAAAGTACTTTTTTCATAATTTTAATTTTAAATTGATTACTTTAATTATACAAATCTATTATAATTTATCGAAATATTAATAAATTATGTAATATTATTATTTGATTTATATTTTTATTCAAATAAAAGTAAAAAATCATTAAATTTGCGTTTTATTTTAGAATAATGTTAGACAAATTACGTATAATAAATCAACGTTTTGATGAGGTTTCAGATTTAATTATTCAACCGGATATTTTATCAGATCAAAAGCGTTATGTTAAATTAAATAAGGAGTATAAGGATTTAAAAAACCTTGTAGATAAAGGTGAAGAGTATAAATCTGCTTTGGCAAATCTCAATGAAGCTAAAGATATTATTTCAGATAGCTCTGATGCTGAAATGGTAGAAATGGCAAAAATGGAACTAGATGAAGCTAATGAAAAGTTGCCAATACTAGAAGAAGAATTAAAAGTGATGTTAATTCCTAAAGACCCTGAAGATGCTAAAAATGTGATTGTTGAAATTAGAGCAGGAACAGGTGGTGATGAAGCAAGTATTTTTGCAGGTGATTTATACAGAATGTATACAAAATTTGCTAGTAATAAAGGTTGGAAAACCGAAATGGAAGATTTTAGCGAAGGAACATCAGGTGGGTTTAAAGAAATAATATTTAGTGTTTCAGGTCAAGATGTATATGGTACTTTAAAATTTGAATCAGGTGTGCACCGTGTACAGCGTGTACCACAAACAGAAACACAAGGTAGAGTACATACTTCGGCAGCAACTGTAATGGTTTTACCTGAAGCCGAAGAATTTGATATTGATTTAAAGATGAGTGATGTGCGTGTTGATTATTTTTGTGCTTCGGGACCTGGAGGTCAATCGGTAAACACTACTTATTCTGCAGTTCGTTTAACACATTTACCATCGGGTATTGTAGCGCAATGTCAAGATCAAAAATCGCAACATAAAAATAAAGATAAAGCTTTTAAGGTTTTACGAACTCGTTTGTATGAACAAGAACTTCAAAAGAAATTAGATGCAGATTCTGAAAAAAGATTAACCATGGTTTCTAGTGGTGATCGATCTGCAAAGATTAGAACTTATAACTACTCTCAAGGTAGAGTAACTGAACATAGAATTGGGTTGACTTTATATGATTTAAATAATATTATTAATGGTGATATTCATAAAATTATTGAAGAATTAAAGCTTACTGAAAATGCTGAGAAATTAAAAGCGACTGATGATACTTTATAATTGCAGATAACTATAAATAAAAAATCCTGAGTTTTGACTCAGGATTTTTTATTTATAAGCAAGAAATTATTAATTTATTTTACTTTATCAACTATTGCTTTAAAAGCTTCTGGGTTGTTCATAGCTAAATCTGCAAGAACTTTTCTGTTCAATTCAATATTATTAGCTTTTAATTTACCCATAAATTGTGAATAGGATAAACCGTGTAGTCGTGCACCAGCATTAATACGCTGAATCCATAAACCACGGAAATTTCTTTTGTTGTTTTTTCTGTCACGATATGCATAAGACATTGCTTTGTCAACAGCATTTTTTGCAACAGTATATACATTTTTACGTCTTCCAAAGTATCCTTTGGCTTGTTTTAATATCTTTTTTCTTCGAGCCCTTTTGGCTACTGAGTTTACTGATCTTGGCATTTTTTAAATTTTTTGAGTTAGGCAGATTTTATAAAAATCATTTTTTTTGGCTCTAACACATGGTTAATAATTGTTTACCTAATAAACTATAAGTTTATTTTAACGTTAATTGTTGTTTAATATTAGCTACATCAGCTTTATGTACTAAACCTGAATGAGTAAGTCTCAATTTACGTTTTTTACTTTTTTTAGTCAAAATATGACTTTTAAAAGCGTGTTTTCTCTTCAATTTACCAGTACCCGTTACTTTGAAACGTTTTTTTGCACTGGATTTAGTCTTCATTTTAGGCATCTTCTTCCTATTTTTTAATACTTGCTTATAATATTTTGAAAATCAAATCTTTAACAAGATGTTGATTATTTCTTTTTCTTTGGTGCTATGTACATTATCATACGTTTTCCTTCTAATTTAGGCATTTGTTCAACAGTACCGTATTCTTCCAATTCTTGCGCTAATCTTAATAATAAAATTTGCCCCTGATCTTTAAATACTATTGATCTTCCTTTAAAGAAAACATAAGCTTTTAATTTTGATCCACTTTCCAAAAACTTGATTGCATGCTTTTTCTTAAATTCATAATCATGATCATCAGTATTCGGACCAAAACGTATTTCTTTTAATACAACTTTAGTTGCCTTAGCTTTTTGAGCTTTTTCCCTTTTCTTTTGTTCGTAAAGAAACTTTTTATATTCAATAATTTTGCAAACAGGAGGAGAAGCTTTAGGTGAAATTTCAACTAAATCTAATTCAAGCTCTTGAGCAATTTCTCTTGCTTTTCTAATTGGATAAACTCCGACTTCTACATTATCACCAACCAACCGTACTTCTAGAGCACGTATTTTGTCGTTGATTTTATGTAAATCTTCTTTTTGTATTCTCCAAGGCTTTCTTTGACCTCTTTTTCTTCTTATTGCTATAGTTGTAAAATTTTATCCTTTACGGAATAGTTTAACTTAAAATTGTTTTATTGTTTTTTCTATTTCTTTTTGGATGATTTTAGAGAATTCCTCAACTGTGTAAACTCCTAAATCACCTTCGCTGTGTTTCCTTACAGAAATTGTACCTTCTTTTTCTTCATTTTCACCGATAATTAACATGTATGGAATTTTATTAATTTCAGCATCTCTAATCTTTCTTCCAACTTTTTCATTACGGTCGTCAACGAGGGCGCGAATTTCGTAATTTTCTAACAAATTTAAAACTTTTTTCGTATATTTTTCGTATTTCTCACTAATTGGTAACAAAATAGCCTGTTCAGGGGTTAACCAAAGTGGGAAATTACCACCAGTATGTTCAATTAAAATTGCAATAAACCTTTCCATTGATCCAAAAGGTGCGCGATGTATCATTACTGGTCTGTGTAATTGATTGTCGGATCCTTTATAGGTTAAATCAAAACGCTCTGGTAAATTATAATCTACTTGTATAGTTCCAAGTTGCCAATTACGTCCCAATACATCCTTAACCATAAAGTCTAATTTCGGACCATAAAAAGCAGCTTCACCATATTCTATATTGGTTTGTAATCCTTTTTCTTTAGTTGCTTGAATTATTGCATTTTCTGCTTTTTCCCAATTTTCGTCACTACCAATATATTTTTCTTTGTCTTCAGGGTCGCGTAAAGATATTTGTGTTGTGAAATTCTCAAAACCTAATGAACTAAACACATACATAACGATGTCAATTACCGCTTTAAACTCTTCATTTAATTGTTCTGGGGTACAAAAAATATGTGCATCGTCTTGAGTAAATCCTCTCACACGAGTCAATCCATGAAGTTCACCGCTTTGTTCATACCTATATACAGTACCAAATTCAGCAAATCTTACAGGTAGATCTTTATAAGAGTATGGTTTTGTATTGTATATTTCACAGTGATGCGGACAATTCATGGGTTTTAACAAAAATTCTTCATTGTCTTTTGGTGTGTGGATAGGTTGAAAGCTATCTTCACCATATTTTGCATAATGACCAGAAGTTACATACAATTCTTTTTGACCAATATGTGGTGTTATGACCATTTGGTAGCCAGCTTTTTTTTGAGCTTTTTTCAAAAATTGTTCTAGTCTTTCTCGTAAAGCAGCTCCTTTAGGCAGCCATAAAGGCAAGCCTTGTCCAACTTTTTGGGAAAATGTAAATAACTCTAATTCTTTTCCTAATTTTCTATGATCTCTTTTTTTGGCTTCTTCTAATATTTCTAAATATTCTTTAAGTTCTTTTTGTTTAGGAAATGAAATTCCATAAACTCGGGTTAGTTGTTTGTTCTTTTCATCACCTCTCCAATAGGCACCGGCAACACTCATTATTTTGATAGCTTTTATAATTCCAGTATTAGGAACATGTCCACCACGGCATAAATCTGTAAAATCGCTATGATCGCAAAAAGTTATATCACCATCTTCTAAATTTTCAATGAGTTCAACCTTAAATATATTGTTTTGTTCTTTATAATATTGTAAAGCATCAGCTTTTGATACAGAACGCATTTCAAATTCAAATTTTTGACGAGCAAATTCTAACATTTTGTCTTCAATTTTTTTGAAGTCATTTTCTGAAATTGTTTGATCACCAAAATCTACATCATAATAAAATCCGTTTTCAATAGCAGGGCCGATGGTTAATTTAGCATTAGGATAAAAATATAAAATAGTTTGAGCCAATATATGAGCCGATGAATGCCAAAAAGCTTTTTTACCTCCGGTATCTCTCCAAGTATATAAGATAAGTGATCCATCATTCGTTAATGGAGTTTTGGTTTCAATAACTGTATCATTGAATTTAGCAGAAATAACATTTCTAGCAAAACCTTCACTTATGCTTTTCGCAACATCAATGGCTGTACTACTCTTTGCAAACTTTTTAATAGTACCGTCAGGTAAAGTAATCTTAATCATATCCTATTTTAATAAAGGTGCAAAGATACATATCACAATTTAAAAAAGGTATTTTACCATATTAAAAAATCAAAATTCTGATTGATTTAATTATTTAGGATAATTCTTACGCTTTTTAAGGTAGTATTACGGTATAGATATTTTGTTTTTTTATAATTATTGATAACGAAAATGCACATAATCAGTTTGTTGATATAAAGTATGATTATAATGATAAAAAAACTGATTTAAAATTAGGATTATATTTATAATTGATTGTATTTTTGCACCCGCTTAATTAAATGTAGAAATACAATGAAGATTGAGTCAAGTTCATAGTTCAAAATTCACTTTTATCGATTACAAAAAAAAGTTTAATTTTTATTTGTTGGAATGGAAAAAAGGTTTTAATTTTGCACCCGCTTTGAGAGACAGGAAATGTAGAGGAAGAGAAAGCGTAAGATTTGGTAGGTTTAGATTTGCTAAATTAATAGAATAAGAAGTTCATTGAAAATATTGAAAGATTGACAGCGTAAAAATAGAGTAGAATTACTTGTTTTATTTAGATTAAGAAATAAGTTTAAAAATACCAAGATAATTTTTTTGAGAAGCCTTCTTCGGAAAGAAATTTAAAAAATATATACGATGAAGAGTTTGATCCTGGCTCAGGATGAACGCTAGCGGCAGGCTTAACACATGCAAGTCGAGGGGTAACAGGGTTTAGTTTACTAGATTGCTGACG
>DAOVTC010000041.1 GCA_030633285.1 Flavobacteriaceae bacterium | reverse complement strand
GAGGCAAGAAAAAAATGGGCTAAAACCCCCTGGGAATCTCGAGCTGCCATATTTTTAAAAGCAGCTGATTTATTGGCTGGTCCTTTTCGTGACAGAATGAATGCTGCAACAATGATTGCTCAATCAAAAAATGTTATGCAGGCAGAAATTGATGCTGTAGCAGAATTAGTTGATTTCTTTAAATTTAATGTTGAGTTTATGACTCAAATTTATCAAGACCAACCTATTTCTTCTGAAGGAATTTGGAATAGAATGGAATACAGGGCCTTAGAAGGTTTTGTTTATGCTATCACTCCATTTAATTTTACATCAATTGCGGGAAATTTACCTTCAGCACCTGCCTTAATGGGTAATGTAGTTCTTTGGAAACCTGCTAGATCTCAGGTATATTCTGCTCAAGTTATAATGGAATTATTCAAAGCTGCTGGTTTACCTGATGGTGTAATAAATATGGTTACTGGCAACTCTGCCATGATTACTGAAGTTGTTTTAGATAATCCACATTTTGCTGGTGTTCACTTTACAGGATCAACACCCGTTTTTAATAGTTTCTGGGATCAAATTGGAAGAAATGTAAATGCAGGAAAATATCGTAGCTATCCAAGAATTGTAGGTGAAACAGGAGGTAAAGATTTTGTTTGGATGCACCATACAGCAAATGCAAAACAAGTTGCTACCGCACTATCAAGAGGTGCTTTTGAATATCAGGGACAAAAATGTTCGGCAGCTTCACGTGCCTATATTCCAAAAAGTAAATGGAAAGAAGTCAGTAGTTTTTTAGAAGCCGATTTAAATTCTATGAAAATGGGAAGCCCGGTTGATACTTCAAATTTTATAAATGCTGTAATTGACAATAGAGCCTTTGATAAATTATCAAACTTTATTGAACAAGCCAAAAAAGACAAAGATGCAGAAGTTATTATCGGTGGAAATTGTGACAATTCAAAAGGTTACTTTATTGAACCAACTGTAATCTTAACTAACAATCCAAAGTATGAAACCATGTGTACTGAATTATTCGGTCCGGTATTAACCATATATGTTTATGAAGATGATGATTGGAAATCAACATTGGAATTGTTAGACAATACATCTCCTTATGCTTTAACTGGAGCTATTTATAGTACTGATAGATATGTAATTGATTACGCTACAGATGCTTTAGAAAATTCAGCTGGTAATTTTTACATTAATGATAAACCAACAGGAGCAGTTGTTGGTCAACAACCTTTTGGTGGAGCAAGAGGTTCCGGTACCAATGACAAAGCAGGTTCTGTATGGAATTTATTACGTTGGGTTAACAATAGAACTATTAAAGAAACATTTAATTCACCAACTGATTATCGTTATCCGTTTTTGGAAAAATAGAATTAAATTTTTAAAATTATAAGCCCCAAAATTATTTTTGGGGCTTTACTTTTTTTAATTCAAATCCCTCTTCTTTTTTAAATCAATTGTTTTATTACTTATCAAAGGTTTTGCCCAAAAACCTATACTTAATATATAAGCCAAAGCAATGAAATTAAAGAACATTCCTACCTTTAATGATGTAAAATCACTAATCATCCCAATTATTAATTGTACAATAGCACCACCCATTATACCACTCATTAGTATTCCTGCAAAAGCACCATGATGCTTACTTACTGAATTCAATGCTAATGAAATTATAACAGGATACATTACAGAAAGAAAGAACCCACTTATTTGAAAGGCATAAAGTGATATTTGTGCAGAAGCAAATAAAGCTACAAATAAACTTACAATAGCTAAAGAAGTAAATAATTTTAAAACAATTTTACTATCTAAAAATTTCAATAAAATTAAACCAATTATACCTCCAATGGTCATTAATCCCCAAAAATTAGCTACAGCACTTGCGCCAGTAGTTTCATAATCAAATCCGTGATATGTTTGTAAAAATTTTGACATCCAGTATGAAATTCCTTGTTCTACGCCCACATATGCAAAAATGCCAAGAAAAAACAGAATAACGGCTTTGTCTTTAAATAGATTCAAATAACTTTCTTTAGTACCAACCTTTTCATCTTCATTTAATTCTACTTTTGGAAATCGGGTAATTAAAATTATAACAATCATTATTAAGCTGAATAATGCAAATAACCAATAAATTGAAACCCATGACATACCAGTAGGTATTATTTCAGATAAAAAATTTAAAAATATATTATTATCTGAAGTCTTATCAATATTTGTGACAAGCCATGAATAAACTAAAGGGCTTATAAAAGAGGCTGCTCCAAAAATTAACTGAGCCATTACAGAAGTGAATGCATAATTCTCTTTGCCTCCTGAAACTCTTAATAATGGATTAATCACTACCTGCAAAATTGCCATACCTGTACCAATGGTAAAAAGAGAAAATAAAAATATGTTAAAAGTGGGTTTACTAGCAAATATTAAGGAAGCAATCATTGCCAGTATAAAGCCAAAAATCATCATTCTTTTCTCACCGTATTTTTCTAACATAAAGCCAGCTGGAACAGACATAACTCCATAAGCTATAAAAAAGGAAAAGGGTAGAAATCCAGCCATAGTTTCACTTAAACTAAAACTTAATGAAACACTAGGATTTAACGCTCCTAGTATGTTTGTCAAAAAAGATATTACAAAAAAAGTTAATAGTATTAATAGTACAATTACGTAATTACGTTTCATATTTTTAATATTTTATTCTTAATAATCACTTATTCTACTTTTAAAAATTATATTCAATCCCAAAAAGTGAAATTATTTTTGAGATTGATTATTGATTATCCTCCTGTTAAATTATCAGCTCCAGGCAATAATCCAACCAGTTTTTGTGGATCATGTATTAAAATAGGGATATGTTGCGCACATATATAAAAATGCGATTCTTGGTAATAAAACTTGGTTACCGGTGTTTCCTGAGCATTTTTTTTACAAACCAAGCATATTTTTTGTTCTTCCATTATTTTTAATTTTAGTCATCAAATGTACTATTTTTTGATTGGAAAAAAGGAATTAACAAATATCAAATTGTAAGAAAGTAATGAATCAAACGACATTTACATTAAACTATTCAAATCATTATGAGAAAAATATTTTTTTTACTTTCATTTACTCTTTTTATAAATATATCTTTTGCACAAAAGTCAATACCTAATATAACTTTACAAAATTTAGAAAATACTCCTGTTAAAATAACAGATTTAACCGAAAATAAATTAATCATACTAAGTTTTTGGGCAACTTGGTGTATACCCTGTATTAATGAACTAAATGCAATTAGCGAAGTTTATAAAAATTGGCAAGAAGAAACAAATGTACAATTAATAGCAGTTTCTATAGATGATAATCGCACCTTTTCTCGAGTAAGACCTTTAATAAATAGTAATGAATGGGAATATGAAATTTTATTTGACAAAAATCAAGATCTCAAAAGGGCTTTACAGATTACAAACATTCCTTATACCTTAATTGTCAAAAATGGTGTAATTGTATTTCAACATACAGGCTATATTCCCGGTAATGAAGATATTTTATTTGAAAAAGTAAAGGAATTCTCTTCTAATTAATTATTCTATAAAAAATAATTTATGAAAAAAATTCTATTTTATATAATCTTATTTTTCCCATTTATAATTGTTTCTCAAAGTGTAAATTATTTTTCTGCCGGAATCGAATCAAATTCGCAATATTATGTTGACGATGATAAAACTGGAGATTTTGATGAAGAAAATAGGTTCAGATCTAATAATTATATAAAACTGGATTATTCTTTTCATAATATTACTGTTGGTGTTCAATTTGAATCTTATGCACCTCAAGCCTTATTAAACTACGCCAATAGTTTTGATAAAGAATTTGGTGTTGCAACATATTACGTTCAATACAAAAATGAAAAAATTGATGTCATTGGCGGGTATTTTTATGAACAATTTGGAAGTGGTTTAATTTTTAGATCTTGGGAAGATCGACAATTAGGACTTAACAACGCCTTACGTGGTGGCAAAATCACTTATACACCTAATAAATTTTTATCATTTACTGGAATGTACGGTGAACAACGAGTAGGATTTGACGTTTCAAACGGACAAGTTTTTGGATTTAATTCTGAAATAAATTTATCAACTATTATTGGCTCAAAAAACACTTTAATTTTTGGGTTGAGTTATATTGGAAGGAACGAAGATTTTGAAAATACAACATCTCAAATTAATGAAACTACAAATCTTTTATCAGGAAGATTAAATTATTCAAACAACAACTTCTATACAAATTTTGAATACATTTTTAAAGGAGAAGATGCTTTGGTTGAACAAGGTTTTATTTTCCCAAATAAAGGGTTCACTGGAAATGCTTTTTTATGGAATATTGGTTACTCTCAAAAAGGATTAGGTGTTGATTTTACTTTTAGAAGGATGGAAAATATGCGTTTTTATTCAGAAAGAGATGCTAGTGGAAATTTAGATAATGAGCTTATAGTTAATTACATACCAAGTCTAACCAAACAGCATGACTACAGTGTAACAAACATTTATGTTTACCAATCACAACCTCAACTCTCATTTTTTCCTTTAAATAAAGCTGGAGAAATTGGCTTTCAGGTAGATTTATTATATAATATTAAAAAAGAATCCCTTTTGGGTGGAAAATACGGAACAAAAATCGCCATAAATTTCTCAAATTGGCATGGGTTAGATGCAGAGTTTGATGATGTAAACAGAACTTATAGTAGTGAAATTCTTAGTTTTGGTGATAAATACTATTCTGATTTTAATATTGAAATTCGTAAAAAATGGTCAAAGAAATTTCAATCTATTTTTACTTATTTAAATATTTTTTACAGTAAAAAATATATTGAAGAAAAAATTGGAAATGTGAATGCCAATATTTTTGTTGCTGAAACTACTTATCGTTTTAAAAAGAATAAATCTACACGACTTGTTATTGAACATCTTTCTACAAATGAAGATCAAAAAAATTGGGTATCAGGATTATTGGAAATAAATTTAACTCCTTTGCTTTCGATTTTTGCAAGTGATCTTTATAATTATGGAAATGACCGCGAGTTTGAAAAGATTCATTATTACAATTTTGGTGGTAGTTTTTCAAAAAACCGCACTCGTGTTGCTTTAGGATATGGGCGTCAACGTGGTGGTTTAGTATGCATTGGAGGCGTTTGCAGATTAGTTGCTCCTTCAACTGGTCTAACACTTAATTTAAGCACTTCTTTTTAAAATCAAAAAATCTTCAAAAAAATACCAAAAAATAGTAGCCTTAATATAATTTTGTAATTTAATCGGAAATAATTACACATTATAAATGCTTAAATTATGAAAAAACTAGCGAATTATTTATTACAAGGTTTACTGTACATAGCACCATTAAGTATTACAGCATTCATTATATATTCTGTTTTTACTTTTTTAGATGGATTATCACAGAAATTGCTTGTCCAATTTTTTGATATAAATATTCCAGGATTGGGTGTGTTAACACTATTGGTGTTTTTAATTTTTGTTGGAATTTTAGGAAGAACTATCATTGCGCGACCTTTAAAATTAGTTTTTAAAAAAATTATTGATAGTATTCCTTTATTAAAGTTTATATACTCTGCTTTTAATGATCTGTTTTCTGCTTTTGTTGGTAAAGAAAAAAAATTCAATCAACCTGTTTTGGTGAAAGTAAATTTGAATTCTGATCTTGAAAAATTAGGATTTATTACAGAAGAAAATCTAGATCTAATAGAAGAAAAAAATAAAGTAGCTGTGTATTTTCCTCATTCTTATAATTTCTCAGGAGAATTATTTATTGTCCCCAGAGCAAACATAAAAACATTGAATATAAATTCAAGTGATGTAATGAAATTTATTGTTTCAGCAGGATTAACAGGTTGGGATAAAGAAAGTATTTAAGGTTTGTATTTCAATGGAATATGCACCACTTTCTTAGTTTCAAAAAAATCTTCAGTAAAATAATCTGATAAATTATAAATTGTAGCTTTTGAAAAATTTTGTAACTCTTCGGTTAAATCACCGCCTTTTAAGTATAAAATACCATTTTTCAATTCATGTTTTTGCTTTTTAGCAATCTTTTTACGTGTCCATTTTACAAAATCGTCCATATTTGTAACTGCTCTACTCACAATAAAATCAAACTCACCCTTTACTTTTTCAACTCTAATATGTTCGGATTTTACATTTTTTAAACCTAATTCTTGAACTACTTCTCGAACAACCTTAATTTTTTTACCTATTGAATCTACCAAGTAAAAATCACTTTCTGGAAATAAAATTGCTAAAGGAATTCCTGGGAAACCTCCACCTGTGCCAACATCTAAAATTTTTGAATTTGGTTTAAATACCTGCACTTTGGCAATACCTAACGAATGTAATACATGTCGTAAATACAATTCATCAATGTCTTTTCTTGATACAACATTAATCTTAGTATTCCAGTTTTTATACAAGTTTTCTAACTTTGAAAATTGCTCTTTTTGTGTATTAGACAAATTTTTAAAATATCGCAACAAATCTTCCATTTTAAATAAATTATAAACAAAAATACAATTAAAAACCCTTTATATATTTTTAACAAAATTTTTCTATTTGAATAGAAAAAACTAGTAATTTTGTAAATTGACTATAATAATTTAATTTTTTAAAATTATAAATTATGCAAGGAGTAAAATTTTTGACAAGAGATAAGACCAAATTCTTTAGAACTTTAAATAAACGAGTTAACGATTATTTTAAAGAAAATCACATTAAAAAAACCGGAAACTGGAAACTATACTCAAAAGCAATTTTTATGTTTGCTCTTTTTATAACACCATTGGTTTTGATACTTACAATTGATTTACCTGCCTTGGTACAAATACTATTCATGATACTTATTGGTATTGGAATGGCAGGAGTTGGAATGAATGTAATGCATGATGCCAATCATGAATCTTTTTCAAGCAAAAAGTGGGTAAATAAATTAATGGGAAGCAGTATTTATATTCTTGCCGGAAACGATTATAATTGGAAAGTTCAACACAATGTTTTACATCATACTTATACTAATATTCAAGGTATGGATGAGGATATTGATGCTGGTAGGATTATTCGTTTTTCAAAACATGCCAAATGGCTTAAAATTCATAAATTTCAAAAATATTATTCTATATTCTTATACGGACTTTTAACTATAAACTGGGCAATTACAACCGACTTTAAACAGTCTTATCAATACCTAAAAAGAAAATTATCTTATGGTAAATTTCCTAATCCAGCTACTCAGTGGACTAAACTAATCATTGGAAAAATTATTTATTATGCCGTTTGGGTTGTGTTACCTTTATTTTTAGGTTTTACTTGGTGGCAAGTATTAATCGGATTTTTCATCATGCATTACACCGCAGGAATAATTTTAAGTATTACTTTTCAATTAGCCCATGTTATGCCAAATACAGATATGCCTTTACCTGATAAAGACGGTAATATGGAACATACTTGGGCAATTCATCAATTGTTTACTACTTCTAATTTTGCACCAAAAAATAAATTAGTAGAGTATTATACCGGAGGTTTAAATCATCAAGTTGAACACCATATTTTTCCACACATATCACATATTCATTATAAAAAAATAGCCAAAATTGTTCGTGAAACAGCAAAAGAGTTTAATCTTCCTTACAATGAATATAAAACATTTTTTGGAGCTTTCTCTGAACACCTTAAACAACTAAATTATCTGGGGACTCACCCAAAAATAGCTTAATTAAAAATCAACTAATTTTACAATGGCAAATCAATTATCAAATAGAATTAACAGCTTACCAATCTCTCAAACTTTGGCAATGGCAGCAAAAGCGAGAGAGCTAAAAGAACAAGGAATAGACATTATAAGTTTAAGTTTAGGTGAGCCTGATTTTAACACTCCTGACTTTATTAAAAATGCTGCTATTCAAGCTATTAATGAAAATTACAACTCATATACTCCTGTAAATGGGTATGGTGAATTACGTGAAGCTATTTGTCATAAATTTAAACGAGATAATAATATCTCATATACTCCAAATCAAATAGTAGTTTCTACTGGTGCCAAGCAGTCTATTGCTAATGTTTCAATGGTTTTGCTAAACCCTGGTGATGAAGTTATATTACCTGCTCCATATTGGGTAAGCTACTCCGCTATTACAATATTAGCTGAAGCTAAATATGTTGAAATACCTTCAACAATTGAAACTGATTTTAAGATCACACCCGATCAATTAGAAGCTGCAATTACACCAAAAACAAAAAT
>DAOVTC010000184.1 GCA_030633285.1 Flavobacteriaceae bacterium | reverse complement strand
GAGAATCTTAATAAATCGTCATAAAAAACCGGTATTTTAATATTGCGATTATATTCTGTTAAATAATCATACAGTTTTTTATTTATTGGAAAAGTAGGTTTCTTTTTTGAAATTAATTTTTCTTCCTTCATATAAATCCAAAATTATTTTTGATTAACGAATGTAATGAACTTTGTGGCCTCTTCCTAAAATTTTAATCAAATACAAAGGCGTTTTAATATCTTAGTAACAAATTAAAGCTTTTCTCGTCATATTACTAATCAATTAATTTAACTACTTTGGAAACAATTCTATCTTTAAAGAACCTCAACAAAAAATTTGGAAGAATTCATGCGGTAAACAATCTTTCTTTTGATATTCAAAAAGGAAATGTTTACGGTATATTAGGTCCTAATGGAAGCGGGAAATCTACTACTCTTGGTATTATTTTAAATGTAGTCAATAAAACTTCTGGTGAATTTAGTTGGTTTGATGGTCGAAAAACAACACATGAAGCACTTAAAAAAGTTGGAGCTATTATTGAACGCCCAAATTTTTACCCTTATATGACGGCTTCTCAAAATTTAAAATTGATTTGCAAGATCAAGGATGTGAATTTTCATAAAATCGATGAAAAACTAAAAGTGGTCAACCTATACGAACGAAAAGATGATAAGTTCAAAACCTTTTCTTTAGGAATGAAACAGAGATTAGCCATTGCCTCTGCTCTACTAAATGAACCTGAAATATTAATTTTAGATGAACCTACTAACGGATTAGATCCTCAAGGAATTCATGAAATAAGAAAAATTATCAAAGAAATTGCTACCAATGGTACAACTATTTTATTAGCATCTCATTTACTGGATGAAGTAGAAAAAGTCTGTTCGCATGTAGTGATTTTAAGAGAAGGAATTAAACTCTATTCAGGAAGAGTTGATGAAATGACAGCTTCAAAAGGCTTTTTTGACTTACATGCTGAAAATCAAAAAGATAAACTTATTGAATTATTGAATCAACACGATGCTATTGGTTCAATAAAAGAAGAAAACGAAAAATTAATTGCTATACTAAAAAAGGATTTATCTGCTACCGACTTGAATGCTTATCTATTCAAAAACGGTATCATCCTATCTCATTTAGTCAAACGTAAACCTAGCTTAGAGCAACAGTTTTTAACCTTAACCAATAATAACTAATCAAAATAATCTCAACAATGTTGCGACTTTTAAATATAGAAATTTACAAATTAAAACATAATAGAGCCAGTAAAATACTAACCATTATTTACTTTGCTTTACTTACTTCAATTGCATTTATAGCTGCTATAAAATTTGATATCGGACCAATAAAATTTCATTTGGCAGAACAAGGTATTTTCAACTTCCCATACATCTGGCATTTTAACACATTCATGGCATCTATTTTTAAGTTTTTTTTACTTTTAGTAATTGTTTCGATGATGGCTAATGAATATAGTAACAGGACTTTAAAACAAAATTTAATTGATGGATTGAGTAAAAAAGAGTTTATTCTTTCTAAATTTTATACAGTTGTTGTTTATGCTATAATTTCAACAGTTTTTGTATTTATAATTTCTCTTATTTTAGGATCTATATATTCAGATTACGATGAATTTTCAATTATCTTTTCAGATTTAGAATACCTATTGGCTTTCTTCATAAAACTTGTTGGTTTTTTCTCATTTGGTCTCTTTATAGGTATTTTAGTAAAACGCTCGGCATTTGCCGTTGGAGCATTGTTAGTATGGTTTTTTGCTGAAAGCATGTTTAAAGGATTTTTATTTTGGAAATTTAAAGACAACCCTTCCACATCGGATAGTGTAGATCGTATTATGCAATTTTTTCCATTAGAATCTATGTCCAATTTAATCAAAGAACCATTTACTCGCCTTAACGCAGTTCAAAGTGTAGCAAAACAAGTAGGTGAAGATCTATCAAAAGATTTTTCAGTGCATTGGTATCAAATTGCTATTGTTCTTTTTTGGACATTTATTTTTATCTATTCATCCTATAGATTATTACAAAAGAGAGATTTGTAGACAGGTAGTAGATTAAAACTTTAAAGCGTAAAAGCACACATCAAATTTATCTTGTTCTAGTAATCTTAATCAATTAAAGATTCTCCGTTTAAATTGGTAGTCAAGACATCACTCATATAATCAAAAAACGGACGAAGTGTTTGGAAACAATCATCAACAACAGCTAAAAAATCTGGAGCCAGCACTTCTTTATCTGTAAATTTTCTTACAGCAACAAATCCTTTCTTTCTTATTAAATCAAGATTAGGATGCTCTTTATTAAATCCTCTTGGAGCAGTTTTTAACTCCTCGCCCACTAGTTTTCCTTCAAAAATAGAAACAAATTTTTTCTCTGATAAAATTTCACGAATTTCAGTATCATCAATTTCAAACTCTTTTCTAATTCTGAATAAATCTTCTTTATTTGGAGCCCAAAATCCACCCGCTAAAAATGATTCTCCTGGTCTGACTCTTAAATAATAACCTCCCCTAAGTGCCTTACCTGTTCTAGAAAATGACCCTGCAAAATGTGGTTGATAAGGTGTTTTATCTTTAGAAAATCTTACATCTCTATAAATTCTGAATAATTTAAATTTGTCAATTTCATCATGTTTTTTCAAATTATTCATAATGGCATTGTAAAAATCTTTTGCAAGTGTT
>DAOVTC010000052.1 GCA_030633285.1 Flavobacteriaceae bacterium | reverse complement strand
TTTGCCGTTGTATCTTTTTCATATACTTTCATTTTCAACACATCAATATTTACATTATCAAATGTATATGGTTTTTTATTGTTTTGGGAAAGAATCAATGTTGTCACAAAAAGTAATAAAAGTGTACTAATTTTTTTCATTATTGAAAAATTTAATAATTGAATTAAAGTAAATAAACGATAAAAATTAAGAAAAATTTAATTTGAATATCAAATAATTTATTAAAAACGAATTATTTTTTCAATTGGATTATTTTTAAGATATTTAATAATGGTATTATTTTGAATATCTAATATATTTGTTGATGTAATTAGACTTTTTAAAATATTTAAATTATTAATTTGGTAGCTTAAATCAGCAAAACCATAACCCTTATATGTATTATTTTCGATTAGAATAACCGATTTTTCAGAAATACTTCTTCCTTTATCAATAAGTATCATATTTTCATTGTTAAAATTGGTGTATAGTATTTTTTCTTTTCTATTCTTATTGAATTTTGGTTTTTGAACCTTTATTTCTTCTTGATATTTTAAATGGGCAATTAATTCACTTCCCGTGATATCATAAGTTACTGATACTAACTCTTTTTGCAATACTCTGGCTTTTTTAGATGTTCGTAAAAAGACTTGATTAACAATTTTTTTAATACTTTTTCCTTTACCTATATATAAAATATCACCATTGTATCTGTGAAAATAAAAAACTCCGGTTTTATTAGGTAATTCATCAAGTATAGTTAATAGTTTTTTTGATAAATCTCTTTGGTTTCCATATTTGATGGTACTTTTTGTAATAATTTTTTCAGTATCTTTTTGTAATAATATCTCTAGTAATTTTATAGTTGCCAAAGCATCACCATTTGCTCTGTGTCTATCACTAACAGGAATACCAATTTTACGACAAAGCTTACCTAAACTATAAGAATCTAATCCTGGAATTAATTTCTTACTTAATTCAATAGTACAAAGGGTTGGAGCTTCAAAGTTAAATCCTAATCTTCTAAATTCTGTTCTGAGAATGCGGTAATCAAAGTTAGCATTGTGAGCAACTAAAGTACAATCTTTTGTGATTTCCACTATTCGTTTTGCAACTTCATAAAATTTTGGAGCATTTCGAAGCATTTTATTATTAATTCCGGTAAGGTTTACTACAAAGGGTTGGATTTCTTTTTCAGGATTTACCAAACTAATAAATGAATCTATTACATTATTACCATCAAATTTATGAATAGCAATTTCGGTAATTCCTTCTTCATTATATCTACCTCCGGTAGTTTCTATATCAATTATTACGTACAATTTTTAATGTAAAAAGGTTAAAGTTAAAATTATTCATTTTTATTGTTTAATCTACAATTAATCTATTTTCACGATTAGCAATTTCCCAAACGGTATAAAAAATCAGTTGAGTTCTTTTTGACAAAATTTCAAAATTTATTTTATCAGCAGTATCTGAAGGTTTGTGGTAATCATCATGAATTCCATTAAAATAAAAAATTACAGGAATATTATTTTTAGCAAAATTGTATTGATCTGATCTATAGTAATATCTATTTGGATCTTTGTCATCATTAAAAGTGTAATCTAATTTTAACTTTGTATACTTTTTATTTACAGCTTCTGAAATATCATGTAACTCTCTACTTAACTTGTCAGAACCAATAAGGTAAATATAACTAGGATTGTTTTTATGTTTTTTATCAATACGCCCAATCATGTCAATATTAAGATTTGCTATAGTATTTGCCAAAGGAAAAATTGGGTGTGAAGTATAATATTTAGATCCAAATAAACCTTCTTCTTCTCCAGTCAGGTTTAAAAATAATATGGAACGTTTGGGGCCATATCCGTCATTTTTAGCATTTTGTATTGCTTTAGCAATTTCCATAACAGCTGAGGTACCCGAAGCATTATCATCAGCGCCATTGTATATTATTTCACCATTTTTTCCTAAATGATCATAATGAGCAGAAACTACAATGACTTCATCAGGGAATTTACTTCCTGGTATAAAAGCTACAACATTTTCAGAAGAAGAATTTGAATTTTTATTAAAAAACTCTTTTGGTATTTCTTGAAAATAATTATCATAGCCTTTTGGTGGTTTGATACCTAAATGTTTATAATGTCCTGCAATATAATTTGCCGCTAATTTCTGACCTTTTTCACCAGTTTTTCTCCCCTCAAATACATCATTAGCTAACAAGTTAAGATGGTCTTTTAAATAAGATACTTTAATTTCATCAGCATATTTAATTATAAGAGTATTATCATTTATATCTACACTTTTATTTGTGCCACATGATAATAGTACTATGCTCAGGAAAAGAATAATGATTTTTTTCATTTCGGATTCTTTAATTATAATTGAATTGTAATATTAAAATAATAATTGAAATGATACAAAAATAAGTAACTAATTTAGATTAAACAGAATTGTGGTTAGTTTACTATAAATTGATTACTTTTTTTATCAAACTTTATAAGTTCAGAGTCAAAAAGCTGATTGATATTGTCATTTTTAATTAATGTTTGTGGCTCTCCGGTTAAAAACCCATCTTTGATCATAAGCCATAATTTATCTCCCGTTTGAATAGCTAATTGTATTTCATGTGTTGAAATTAAGATAGATTTATGTAATTTATGGGCTAAAGTTTGTAATAATTTAAAAGTTTCTATTTTGTGTTGAATATCAAGATGCGCAGTAGGTTCATCTAAAATAATAATATCAGTATTTTGTGCTAATGCTCTGCATATCATTACTCTTTGTAACTGTCCGTCACTTAATTCATCACACCTTTTGTTGACTAAATCATGTAGGTTAGTTTGATCTAAAGCTAAATTTATTTGTATTATATCTTCATTGGTTAATGTACCTAACCAATTTGTATAAGGTTGGCGACCTAAAGCAATAAGTTCATAAACAGTTAAATTACTTGGAGGAATTTTTTCGGTTAAAACAATACTAATTTGTTTAGAAAGTTCAGAAGGAGTATAGTCCTCTAAGACATTATTTTGTATAAATATTTCACCAGATAGTTTTGGTTGTACTTGGGTTAATGTTCTTAATAAAGTTGATTTTCCAATTCCGTTTTTGCCTAATAAACAAACCAATTCACCTTTTATTAGGTTTAGATCTAAATCTTTAGCAATTATATTTCTTTGCTTTTTAGATGAATAACCTATGCTGAGTTTTTTAGATTTTAAAATGTTATCTTGTTTGTTATCAAGCATAAATTGATAGTATTATAAATTGATTTTCTTTTTTCTTACCAATAACCAGATTACTACTGGAGCACCAAAAAGTGTAGTTATAGCATTTATAGGTAAAGTATATTCACTGTTTGGTAATTGGGCAATAGTATCACTAATCAACATAATTATTGCTCCAAATAATGCTACAGCAGGAATTAAAATTTTATGATTTGATGTATTAAAAACTAATTTTGTTATATGAGGTGTTGCTAATCCTACAAATGCTATTGGTCCTGAAAAAGCTGTAATAACACCTGTAAGTAAACTGGTTGCGATCAAAATAAGATTCCGAGTTTTGTAAAAGTTAATCCCTAAACTTTTTGCATAATTTTCACCCAATAGCAAAGTATTTAAAGGTTTTATTGTTGGAATAACCAAAGCTATTCCTATTAAATAAATAATAACAAAAATTAATATTTCATCCCAAGTCAAGTTTCCTAAACTTCCAAAACTCCAAAAAAGGTATTGTTGTAAATATTCAGCAGAGCTAAAATAAGCTAAAACGCTAATTGTTGATGCGGTAATACTTCCAAACATTAGACCAATGATTAAAATGGTCATGGTATTTTTTACTCTTTTAGCTACCAAAATAACTGCAAAAAGGACTAAAAATGAACCCAAACTAGCAGCGATGCTTAACATTATATTTGAACTAGAAAATATCAAAAAACTGCCACCTAATATTGAACTTCCAAGTATTAAAATTGCAACACCTAAACTGGCACCAGAACTTATACCTAAAACATATGGACCAGCAAGCGGATTTCTAAATAAAGTTTGCATTAACAATCCACTAATTGCCAAACCAGAGCCAACTAATACAGCTGTGATAGCTTTAGGAATTCGATAATTTAGAATAATATAATTCCAGGTTTCTTCAGTTGCTTCATTATTAAAAATACTGGTGAAAATATCTTTTAAGGGAATATTTACAGACCCTAAACTTATATTGACGATAATAATGAAGAACAGAGCTAATACTAGCGAAATAAAAGAATATTTATATGTTATAGTTTGTTTGATTGTATCTGGAATTTTGTCGCTTACTTTTCTAGTGCTAATTTAAAATTTAATTTTCAAATCATATAAATTTATTCTAATTTTTCTATAAAGTAAGGTTGATAATCTGGTAATAATTCGGGGTGTAATATTTTTATTAAATCTTGTAAAACTATATGTGGTTGCACAGGAGCCAATTCAAAATAGATAACACCGCCATTTTCACCTGTTTTTTTTGAAAAAGTATAAATTTTATTATTTGTAAATGATTCAAATTCAGTATAATGAATATTTGCGTTGGATAAATCTTGTAAAGAAGTGTAATAACCTGAACCAATCCAATAATCTGCTGTTTTAGCTTTTGCATAAACCGATTCAAAGCTCAATATCAAGCTGCCTTGGCCTTTAGTTTCTTCCCATAAATAATTAGAGTTTGCATCTTTAAAAAGTTTTGCTGTAAAACTTTCTCCCGCAGGTAAATTCCATTTATCTTTAAATAAAATACCTGTTAAAATACTAGGTTTAATTTTGGCATTTTTGGCAATTTGTTTGGCAGAATTGTATTTATTTTCAATTTCTTGAAAAATACTATCTGCAATTCTATCTTTATCAAATAAGACTCCAAAAAATTTAATCCATTCAGCTCTTCCAAGAGGCGTTTCTTCTAACCAATCTCCATTAAAAATAACAGGAATTCCATTATTTTCAATGATTTTATACATTTTAGTAGTATTTCCAATGGTAAAACCTATTAAGGCATCTGGTTGTAAGCTAATTAAGATTTCAGTATTAAAATCTTGTTCATTTCCTATATCTTTAATTTTACCATTTTTGATAAGTTCATTGGTTTTAGCAGATGTAATATAATCAGTATGAGGAAAACCAATTAAGCTGTTTTCTTCATGAATTAATTCTAACATAGGAATGTGAGTGGTGGAAGTTGTAACAATTTTTTCTAATGGAATTGTTATTGTATTTTGTTTTCCCAATAGGTGTTTAAAGTTATTGTTTTTAGAGATCAAGATAAATTCTTGTTGCTTTTTTGCATTTGGATATGGTGAATTAATAATAAGTTTTTTATAATTGTCAAATATCTGTATATCAAAACCTTTAGCATATTTTATTGAAGTTTTTAAAGAAGATTGTTTTGAAGTATTTTTTTCTTCAATTTTTGGTTTATTACAAGACAAAACTAAAAGGGATATTCCTAAAAAAATACTTAAAAATAAAGATGGATTTAAATATTTATTTGAACTTAGTAATTTCATTTTAATGCTTTAAAAATTTTAGCAAGTTTACAATTTTTTAAAATAATTTACTTCATAATATTTTTTTCATTCAATATTTCAGTTAATTTTGTTGAAGAATTTGGTCACGTCTTTGATGTGATAAAATAAAAGGGAATCTCGTTAAATTCTAATTAAAAAGAGAATACAATCGAGAGCTGTCTCCGCAACTGTAAGCTAAGCTGTTTTTAAACAGTGCTTGTTGTTAATCTTTAAGTCACTTTCCGCAAAAGCGGATGGGAAGACAGATAACAAGACGCAAGCCAGGAAACCTGCCAAATAATATTAATTTACAAAGTTTTCGGATGAAAAGCTGTTGTTATATGAAAAATATAATCACATTTTTAATTTTATTGACTTTTTCGTTTTCTTTTTCACAAAACGATTCTATAAATAAATTGGAAGAAATTGTTTTGAAAGGCAATTTTTCTCCAAGTTTAAATAGTGGTTATTCTATAGCAATAATTTCAGATTCTATTTTAAATAGTGAATACCAAAATTTAGGATCTTTACTACAAAATCAAGTAAACTTATATTTTAAACAAAATGGAAATGGTATGGTTTCCTCCATTTCTTTAAGAGGAACAAGTGCTTCACAAACAGGAGTATATTGGAATGGAATTGCTGTTAATTCTGCTTTAAATGGCCAAACCGATTTTAATACATTAACAGCAAGTAGTTTTGATGAGGTGGAAATCAGAAAGGGTGGAGGAAGTGTTTTATTAGGAAGTGGAGCAATAGGTGGAGCTATAAATTTGAGAGATAAAATTATATTTCAAAACAAAAAAGAAGGAAATATTCAAATGGGTTATGGAAGTTATCAATCTTTTTCAGCACAGTTAAAAGGTTTATATAGTTCAGATAAATTATTTGCCAAAGTTTCATTTGGAGGCTCTAAGTCAAATAATGATTATCCTTATTTGAATACCGATTTAATTAATGAAAATGGAGAATATAAAAATTACAATATTAGCGGAGTATTGGCTTATAAAATCAATAATAAAAATCAAATTAATTTTTATACTTCTATAATTGATAATGATAGAAATATTTCAAATACGCTTACAGCAGAAAGTAATTCAAAACTTTTAAATTTTGATAGTCGTTTTTTATTTGATTGGAAAAATTTAGGAGATAGGTATACTTCTTCATTAAAATTAGCATATTTACAAGAAAAATTCACATATTTTTTTGATAAAGACTTACCAAATAATTCTAAAGGGGAAAGTAAAAATTTAATTACAAAATATGATTTTACTTATTTTTTAAATAATAACATATTTTTTAATTCAGGAATAGAATATAAGAACTCTAAAGGTAATGGTTCTAGTATTCCTAATGTTGATCAAAATGATTTTACATCATATTTTTTGTTTCATCATCAACCAACATCAAAACTGAATTATAATTTAAGTTTTAGAAAAGGAATCTCGACTGATTATAGTATTCCATTCATATATGCTATTGATGGCAGATATAATTTTTCTACTAAATTTTTAATAAGAGCAAATTATGCTACCAATTACCGTTTACCAACATTTAATGATTTGTATTGGGAAC
>DAOVTC010000131.1 GCA_030633285.1 Flavobacteriaceae bacterium | reverse complement strand
CTTTTACTGGTGAAGCAACTTTTGGAGCATGGCTAAAAAGAATAGTAATCAATCAAAGTTTGGACTGGCTTAAAAAGCAAAGATTAGAAACAGTTGAGTTGGATGATAAAATAATTTCAATAGTAGAAGATGAAAGTTTGGAGATTGAAAGTGAAATAAGTTTACAAACTATTTATAGTTGTATTGAACAATTGCCTCGAAAGTGTAAAAATGTAGTTACACTGTATTTGTTAGAAGGTTATGATCATCAGGAAGTTGCGCAAATATTACAAATTACCGAAGTAGCTTCTCGTTCACAATTGTCAAGAGGTAAAAATAAATTGAGAGAACTTTTAATACATAATATTTATGAAAGTTGATTTAAGAGATAAATTAAAAAAAGAAAAAATGATGAGAGAATTACCTAAAAGTCATCGTACTAATTTTGAGCAACTTTTGCAAAATGAACTGCATCAAAAACCTAAAAGCTATTACACTTTTTTAAAAATAGCAGCATCTGTGTTATTGATATTTAGTTTGAGTATTGTTGGGTATCAGATTTTTAATTCGGATGTTTCACAAAGAATTGTATTAACGAAAGATAAACCTGTTAATAAAATTAATTCAATGGCAGATATTTCTCCAAATTTGAAAAAAGTAGAAGATTTTTATTTAACACAAATCAATTATCAAATTTCTAAAATTACAATAACAGATGAAAATAGAGTTTTATTAGAAGTTTATTTGTCGCAATTAAGTGTTTTACAAAAAGAATATAATGATTTGAATATACAGTTGAATATTAATGAAGTAAGTGAAGAAACGATAGATGCGTTGATTGAAAATTTACAATTAAGATTACAATTATTGCGTCAATTAAAAAAGAAATTAGAAATAATAGAAAATTTTAAAACAAAAGAAAATGAGAGTAAACAAGTATAATTTTATTTGGTCAGTTTTACTGTGTACAACTATAGTATTTGGACAGAAACAAACTAAAAATATAAACGAAAGTTTTAAAGTAAATAAAGATGTATTGGTAGAAATTGATACTAGGCACTCTGATGTTACAGTTGAAACTTGGAATAAAAATACAGTAACCATTCAAGGAGTTTGGGAAATTGAAGGAATGACTAAAGAGGAAGCAAGTCAATATTTTAAAGGTTGGAAATTTGAAGCAATGGGTAATAAAAATAAGGTTGTCATCAAGTCAAATTCATCTAGTAATTATCATTCTCATAGTTATGTTTTTGATGATATGGATTTCGATTTTGACTTCGATATAGAATCTATTACACATATAGGAGAAATGTTTCATGGTGATTATTATTCAGAGTTACCATCAATGCCTCCAATGCCAGCTATGTCACCTATGCCTCCAATGCCACCTTTTAAAGTGCCAGCTATAGGGCATTTACCAAAATTGGAATTTGATTACGAAGCCTATCAAAAAGATAAGGAAGGATATATGAAAGAATTTGAAAAACGTCAACAAGTTTGGGAAAAGGAATTTGAAGAAAAAATTGAACCTCGGATGAAAGCTTATGAAAAGAAAATGGAAGAGTGGGAGAAAAAAATGGAGCCTCAAATGAAAGCATATGAAGAAAAAATGAAACAATGGGAGAAAGAGTATGCACCTCAGATGGAAGTGTATGAAAAGAAAATGGAAGTACAAGCAAAAAAAATGGAAAAAAGGTTGCAAAAAATGGAAAAAGAAATGGAAGTAAAATATACTAAAAAAATGAAAGAGAAAGGAACTAAAATATCTAAGAAATACAAAATAACAAAGAGTTTGCTTATAAAAGTACCTAGAGGAGCAACATTAAAAGTTGATGTTCATTACGGTAAAATAATATTACCAAATAATATAAAAATTATTGATTAAATCGAAAATAAATATTCTCCGGTATTTCTTTTGAAATACCGGAGAATTATTTCATTTGGAGTATTTTTTTCAAGTCATCTAAGATTATAAAGTTTTAGATGTTTTTTTATGTAAAATTTTACACTAATAGTTTATATATTTGAAAACTTTAAATACTTAACTTTAAAAGTAAATTTTATAATGCAAACTTTAACGATTTATAATTCGCTTACCAATAAAAAAGAAATATTCAAACCATTAAAAGAGGGTTATGTTGGTATGTATGTTTGCGGGCCAACGGTTTATAGCAATGTCCATTTGGGTAATGTGAGAACCTTTATGTCATTTGATATGATTTATCGTTATTTATTGTACTTGGGTTATAAAGTTAGATATGTAAGAAATATAACCGATGCTGGTCATTTGACCGATGACTCAGATGAAGATAAAATTTCAACAAAAGCTCGATTAGAAAAGTTAGAACCAATGGAAATTGTACAGAGATATACTGTTGATTTTCATCAAATACTACAAAAATTTAATTTAATACCACCAAGTATTGAGCCAACAGCAACAGGGCATATCGTAGAGCAAATCGAAGCAATTAAAACCATACTTGAAAATGGTTTGGCTTATGAAGTGAACGGATCTGTTTATTTTGATGTATTAAAATATAATGAAACCGAATACTACGGTATTCTTTCTAAAAGAAAAATTGAAGATGCAATTGAAAATACCAGAGTTTTAGAAGGACAATCCGATAAAAAGAATCCTCAGGATTTTGCTTTATGGAAAAAAGCAGAACCTAAGCATATTCAACGTTGGGGTTCACCATGGGGAATAGGATTCCCTGGGTGGCATCTAGAATGTACTGTAATGAGTACTAAATATTTAGGAGAACAATTTGATATTCATGGTGGTGGTATGGATTTGAAGTTTCCTCACCATGAATGTGAAATCGCACAGTCACAAGCGTGCAATCATGTAGCTCCTGTAAAATATTGGATGCATGGTAATATGTTGATTATGAATGGTAAGAAAATGTCAAAATCAACAGGGAATAATATTTTACCAAATGAAATATTTACTGGTGATAATAAAAATATAAGCAAAGCATATACAGCAAGTGTAACCAGGTTTTTTATGATGCAAGCGCATTATAGAAGTATACTTGATTTTTCTGATGTTGCTATTCTAGCTTCTGAAAAAGGTTATAATAGATTGATGGAAGCTGTTAATTTATTAGATAATTTAAAACCATCCTCTAGTTCATCGTTTGATATAAAAAGATGGAAACAGAAATGTTATGATGCAATGAATGATGATTTTAATACTCCAATACTGATAGCGAATTTATTTGAAGCGGTAAAGTTTATAAATTTAATTAATGATGAGAAAGAGAGCTTGACGGTTGAAGATTTAAATGAATTTAAAACAACAATCTACGCTTTTGTTTACGATGTTTTAGGTTTAGAGAGCAATGCAGAAAGTAGTGATAACTCTGATAAATTAGGTGGAGTAGTTGAAATATTAATTCAATTGCGAAAAGAAGCTAGAGAAAATAAAGATTGGGAACTTTCAGATAAAATACGTGATGAATTAATAGCATTAGGTATTCAACTTAAAGATGGAAAAGAAGGAACTACATTTTCAGTTAGTTAATAAATTTAAATTTATTGAAAAAAATATTAACATACCCGTTTATATTAATTGTTAAATTTTATCAGGCTGCAATTTCACCATATTTACCATCAAGTTGTCGATATACACCAACTTGTTCACATTATACCATTGAAGCACTTCAAAAACATGGTTTATTAAAAGGTGGCTGGATGGCAATAAAAAGGATTTCTAGTTGTAACCCTTGGGGTGGGAGTGGTTATGACCCTGTACCTGATAAAAAAAATGATAAATGATATCAATTTTAAAATTATATTTACATTCTTAAAATAAATAAAATGATTTACCAGAGTATTGATTGGAATCCTAATATTGAATTGTTTAAAATTGGTTCATTTGCTGTAAGATATTATAGTTTAATGTTTGTAATTGCTTTTATTTTAGGTATTCAAATTATGAAGAGAATCTTTAAAAATGATAATATTTCATTAGAAAAACTAGACCCTCTTTTTATGTATACTGTGCTAGCAACTATTATAGGAGCTAGGTTAGGCCATTTTTTATTTTACGATTTTCAATTTTTAATTGAACACCCTTTAGAGGTTATTTTACCTATAAAATTTAATCCTTTTCGAATTACTGGATATCAAGGTTTGGCTAGTCATGGAGCAATTATTGGTGTAATTATTGCAATGTTTTTATATAGTAAAAAAGTAGTGCATAAACCTATTTTGTGGATTTTAGATAGAATTGTTGTCCCTGCTGCTATTGGAGCAGCCTTAGTTAGAATTGGGAATTTAGTAAACTCTGAAATTATAGGAAAAGCAACAAATTCTGATTATGGATTCGTTTTTGTTCAGTTGGGAGAAGATTTTCCACGTCATCCAACCCAATTATACGAAGCATTTGGTTATTTAATTACCTTT
>DAOVTC010000043.1 GCA_030633285.1 Flavobacteriaceae bacterium | reverse complement strand
GTTCGTATTAAAGAAGTCGGTATTATTTCCTATGAAAATAGTGATTTAGAAACAGCTCGAAATATTTTTAAATTTATTTTAGAGAACAGCTCTAAAGGCTTTATCGATCAAAAAACAGTTTTGCAATCTCAAATTTATTTATTACAAATTGACAATGAGTTAGCAACTTCAAATAATGAAGTTGATAGTGTAAATAAAAAATTTCAAAATTTATTGCAACAATACGGAATAAGCAATACTACCATTGATTTGCAAATAGCTTATGCAAATTTTTTAAGTTTTACTTATAACCAACCTAAAAAAGCTATTCAAATATTAAATGAAGCTTTACCTTTAGCAAAATCAAAATTTCAAAAAGGATCAATCCAAATTAATTTAGCAGATATCTTGGTTTTTAATAATCAATTTAATCAGGCTTTAATTTTGTATTCGCAAGTACAAACCGATCTAAAAAATAGCACTTTAGCTCAAACTGCAAGATTTAAAGTAGCTCAAACATCTTATTTTAAAGGCGATTTTAAATGGGCACAAATTCAACTAAAAGTATTAAAATCATCAACCTCACAACTCATTGCTAATGATGCTTTAAATCTAAATTTACTAATTAGCAACAATATAGCAAATGATAGTATTCAAGATGCTTTAAAAACTTTTGCAAAGGCTGATTTATTAGCTTATCAAAACAAAAACAAACAAGCTATTGATACATTAAATATAATATTGAAAAACTTCAAAGGTCATGTTATTGAAGATGATGCCTTATTTAAACAAGCAGAATTATTAACTAAAATTGAAAATTATTTAAAAGCTGAAATCAATTATTTAAAAATTATTCAAGTTTATCAAGAAAGTGTCTTAATTGATGATACTTATTATTATTTAGCCGAATTATATTTAAACAAAATAAATAAGCCAGAGAAAGCCAAGGAAATATATCAAAAAATAATTTTTGAATATCCTTCAAGTATTTATTTGGTTGAAGCTCGTAAAAAATACAGAAAATTAAGAGGTGACGATATTCAGTAACTGTGTTTAGGAAAAAATTAGGCAATAGACAAAAATAATTCTTTCGTCTTACTCCTTACTACTTACTCCTTTTTACTTTTTACTATACAAACTTTGTGTAACTTTGAATAAATTCAAAAATAATGACAGTTAGAGCAAAAAAACATCTCGGACAACATTTTTTAAAAGATGAAAATATTGCTAATAAAATTGCAAATTCTTTAACTTTAAATGGTTATAAAAATGTTTTGGAAATTGGGCCGGGTATGGGCGTTTTAACAAAATACCTTATTAAAAAAGATATTACAACTTCGGTAATTGAAATTGATGAAGAATCTGTTGAGTTTTTGAAAGTACATTTTTTAAATTTATCAAACAGAATTATAACCGGAAATTTTTTAAAAATAGATATCACGCAAATATTTAAGGATGAACAATTCGCCATTATCGGAAACTTTCCTTATAATATTTCAACACAAATTGTTTTCAAAACATTAGAAAATAGACAATCAATTCCAGAATTGTGCGGAATGTTTCAAAAAGAAGTTGCTCAAAGAATTGCTGAAAAACCAGGAACTAAAACCTATGGAATTTTATCTGTTTTAACACAGGCTTTTTATGATGTTGAGTATTTATTCACTGTACCACCTTCTGTTTTTAATCCTCCTCCAAAAGTTGATTCTGGCGTAATAAGGTTAATCCGAAAAGAGAATTTTACACTTCCTGTAAATGAAGCATTTTTCTTTAAAGTTGTAAAAACAGCTTTTAATCAAAGGAGAAAAACCTTACGCAACAGTTTAAAATCCTTTCAATTATCTGATAAATTAAGAGAAGATGTTATATTTGCTAAACGCCCTGAGCAATTATCTGTTAAAGAGTTTATATACCTTACACAAAAAATAGTTAAAGATGCCATTTGAAATTACAAATGAACTTATAGAGCAAGTAAAATTTCTCATCCAGCAAAAGGATGATACTGCATTACTTGAAATTTTAGGTGAAGAGCATCATGCTGATATTGCAGAGCTTTTAGATGATTTTAATTTAGACGAAGCTACTTACATTATTAAATTGCTTGACAGCGAATTGACTTCTGATATTTTAATGGAAATTGATGAAGATATTCGTGAAAAAATTCTAAAAACGCTTTCTGTTAAAGAAATTGCTGAAGAAATTGAAGAATTAGACACCGATGATGCAGCCGATATAATTTCAGAATTACCAGAAGAACGTCAAGAACGTGTGATTTCAGAAATTGAAGATGAGGAACACGTTAAAGACATTGTAGAATTATTAAAATATGATGAAAATTCTGCAGGTGGTTTAATGGCAAAAGAATTAGTAAAAGTTTATGAAAATTGGAATGTATTAAAGTGTGTTAGAGAAATGCGTGCACAGGCAGAAAATGTAACACGCGTGCATTCTATTTATGTTGTAGATGAAGATGAAAAACTTAAAGGACGGTTATCATTAAAAGATCTTTTAGTAACTTCAACTAAAACACCTATTTTAGAAATATATATTCCTAAAGTTGATTCTGTAAATGTACATGATAAGGCTGAAGATGTTGCTTTGATCATGCAAAAGTATGATTTAGAAGCTATTCCTGTTGTAGATGATGAAAACCGTTTGCAAGGAAGAATTACTATAGATGATATTGTTGATGTCATAAAAGAAGAAGCTGAAAAGGATTATCAAATGGCTGCGGGGATTACAGATGATGTTGAAGCCGATGATAGTATTTGGGATCATACACGAGCCAGATTACCTTGGCTTTTTTTAGGATTAATAGGTGGTATTGGTGCGGCAGCTATAATGGGAAACTTTGAAGATATGATTAGCAAACACGCTATTCTTTTCTTTTTTACACCACTAATTGCTGCAATGGCGGGAAATGTTGGTGTACAATCATCTGCTATTATTGTGCAAGGACTAGCTAATAATGATTTAAAAGGTAGTATAAGTAACCGTTTAGTGAAAGAATTTTCTCTAGCCATATTAAACGGATTTATTTTATCAATTTTATTATTTGTATTTACATGGTTCTGGCATGGTAATATACTAACCTCTTCAGCCATATCTATTTCATTATTTGCTGTAATAATTTTGGCAGGTATTATCGGCACATTTATTCCATTATTTTTAGACAAACAAGGTATAGATCCTGCAATAGCTACAGGACCATTCATTACCACCAGCAATGATATTTTTGGTATTTTAATATACTTTTGGATTGCTCAATTGATTTTATTTTAATCAGGCAAACTCTATTTTTCCCTATTTATATTTTGTGTATTTTTGTGGATCATAAGAAATTAATTTTGATGTCTGAAGAAAAAAAATCACTTAATTTTGTCGAACAAATTATTGAAGAAGATTTATCAAAAGGATTAGATAAATCAAAACTTCGTTTTCGATTTCCTCCCGAGCCAAACGGGTATTTACATATTGGTCATGCTGCTTCTATTTGTTTAAATTTTGGATTAGGACAGTCATATAATGCTCCTGTAAATTTGCGTTTTGATGACACCAATCCTACAAAAGAAGAGCAAGAATATGTTGATGCTATAAAGCTTGATATCAAATGGCTAGGGTTTGATTGGGATAAAGAATTATACTCTTCTGATTACTTTCAACAATTGTATGATTGGGCTACTTTGCTAATTAAAAAAGATAAAGCTTATGTGGATGACCAAACATCTGAACAAATAGCCGAACAAAAAGGCACTCCAACTAAAGATGGTAGTAATAGTCCGTATAGAGATAGGTCTGTTGAAGAAAATTTAGCTCTTTTTGAAAAAATGAAAAATGGTGATTTTGAAGAAGGCTCCCATGTTTTACGTGCTAAAATTGATATGTCATCTACAAACATGTTAATGCGTGACCCTATAATTTATCGTGTTTTAAAAAAATCACATCACCGTACAGGAAACGATTGGAATATTTACCCAATGTATGATTGGACTCATGGTGAATCAGATTATATCGAACAAATTTCACATTCTATTTGCACATTAGAATTTAAAAATCATCGTGAATTATATGATTGGTTTTTAGATCAAGTTTATGATGATAAAGATTTACGCCCGAAACAACGTGAATTTGCTAGACGAAATTTGAGTTATACCGTTATGAGTAAACGCAAATTACTACAATTGGTAGAAGAAGGTCTTGTTAATGGATGGGATGACCCACGTATGCCAACAATTTCTGGTTTACGCCGAAGAGGATACACATCAAAATCTATTCGAGATTTTAGTGAAACTGCCGGAATTGCCAAGAGAGATAATGTTACCGATATTGCACTTTTAGAATTTCATATAAAAAGTGAATTGAATAAAATTGCTCCTAGAGTTATGGCAGTTTTAGATCCTGTTAAAGTGGTTATCACAAATTACCCTAAAAATAAAGAAGAAATTTTAATTGCCGAAAATAATCCTGAAGATGAAAATGCAGGTTCAAGAGAAGTCCCTTTTTCAAGAGAAATTTATATTGAAAAAGAAGATTTTAGAGAACAAGCAAATAAAAAATTCTTTAGATTAAAATTAGATAAAGAAGTGCGTTTAAAAAATGCATATATCATCAAAGCAAATTCAGTTGTAAAAGATGAAAATGGTGAAATCACCGAAATTCATTGTACTTATGATGAAGATTCAAAAAGTGGTAGTGGTAGTGAAGCGAGTAAGCGAAAAGTAAAAGGAACTATTCATTGGGTATCAATAAAACATGCTATTCAGGCAGAAGTTAGATTGTATGATCGGCTTTTTACTGATGAATCTCCTGATTCTCACAAAGACAAAGATTTTAAAGAGTTTATCAATCCAGATTCATTAAAAATTATCAATAATGCTCATGTTGAACCAAGTTTAAAATCAGCTAAAGTTGGTGAACGTTTTCAATTCCAAAGATTAGGTTATTTTAATGTAGATGATGATTCAAAAATTGAACACTTAGTGTTTAATCGTACGGTTCCTCTTAGAGATTCATGGGCTAAAATGGAACAGAAAAAATAAAATAATTTTAAAGATTTATATTGAAGATTGTAGAGAAAATAAAACAACCCATTCAAAATGAAATGGAATTCTTTGAAGTAAAATTCAAAGCATCTATGATTTCTAAAGTTTCTTTATTAAACCGAATTACTCATTACATTGTAAAAAGAAAAGGCAAACAAATGCGTCCTATGTTTGTATTTCTTGTTGCAAAAATGGTTTCAAATGGTAATTTTAAAGAAAAAACATATCGTGGCGCAGCTACTATTGAACTTATTCATACTGCTACATTAGTTCACGATGATATTGTTGATGATAGCAATCGCCGAAGAGGATTTTTCTCATTAAATGCTTTATGGAAAAATAAAATTGCTGTATTGGTTGGTGATTTTTTACTTTCAAAAGGTTTGCTTTTATCTATTGACAATGATGATTTTGATATTTTAAAACATATTTCAGTAGCTGTACGTGAAATGAGTGAAGGTGAATTGTTACAAATTGAAAAGGCTCGCCAATTAGATATTACTGAAGATGTTTATTTTGAAATTATTCGTAAAAAAACCGCAACTTTAATTGCGGCTTGTACTGCCATTGGTGCATCATCAGTAGATGCTGATAAAGATGAAGTTGAAAAAATGCGAAAATTTGGTGAAATTATAGGAATCGCTTTTCAAATTAAAGATGATCTTTTTGATTATGGAGAAGATAGAATCGGTAAGCCTATCGGAATTGATATCAAAGAACAAAAAATGACCTTGCCTTTGATTTATACTCTAAACAATTGTACCAAAAAAGAAAAAAAGTGGTTAATCCATTCTGTTAAAAAACACAACAGAAACAAAAAAAGAGTAAAAGAGGTTATTGATTTTGTAAAAGAAAATGGCGGTATTGAATACAGTATACAAAAAATGAAAGAATATCAAGCCAAAGCTTTTGATATATTAAACACATACCCTGACTCTCCTTATAAAGAATCACTATCAACACTGGTAAATTATGTAATTGAAAGAGAAAAGTAAAACCAATTACAAACCTCTCTATGAAGAAATAATATTTACACTAATCCATTCAACACTCCCTTTTTGACTTCATGCTTTCCTTCAAAAGGAATAATAACTGCTTTTTTTCCAAATAATTCATAAAAACGTTTTTTTTCATTAACCATACGTTCTTCGTTTAAATATTCGTCATCAGTTCCATAAATTAAAGAAACCTTTGTCGTTTCTTTTAAAAACTCAAATTCATGACCTTCTAATTCTTTGGGAAGTCCTCCAGACATCAATACCAACTGACTACATTTTAATTTTCTTTTAGCAACATATCTCGTTACAACAGAAACGCCTTGCGAATAACCCAGCACAATAAGATTTATATCTTTTGGGAGTTTTTCAGCATCTAAAACAGCATCAAAATAACGCATCACATTATCAATTTCTTTTGTGGTATTTTCTTTAGTAAGCCAACTTGCTCCAACATGTCTATATTTTGACCCCAAATAGTATTTACTCTGAGCTTGTGGAGCAATAATATAGTTTTCTTCACTATTCAATTCATTAAAATATCTTAAAAAATATCTGCTCAAATAACCAATTCCGTGGCATACAAACCAAATATTTTTTGTCTTGCTAGATAAAGTATTTAAAGTAGAATATGAATTTGTTGAATTGTATGAAACTTCCTTTTCGATAGTGTTTATTTATTTATTGTTCTGAAATTTAGACTAAGCTAAGTACGATTATTCAGATAATGCCAAAAGTTCATCCATAAAATCTCTATTATTTGATAATCTAGGTACTTTATGCTGTCCTCCTAATTTTCCCTTCTGTTTTAGCCAATTATAAAATAGCCCTTCTTGTGCCTGATGAACTTTAGGCAATGCTAAAGTCATATCTTTATATCTTTTAGCCTCATAATCAGAGTTTAGTAACTTTAGAGTATTGTCTAATACGTTGGTAAATTCTTCTATTTTTTTTGGTGGGACTTTAAATTCAATCATCCATTCATGAGCTCCATTTTTATTACCATCCATATAAATAGGTGCAACGGTATAATCTGTTATAACAGAATTTACTTTTTCACAAGCAGTTTTTAAAGCATCTTCTGTATTTTCTATAACCAATTCTTCACCAAATGCATTGATAAAATGTTTTGTTCTTCCTGTAACTTTAACCCGATACGGAATGATTGAAGTAAACTTAATGGTATCACCAATCAAATACCTCCACAAACCTGAATTTGTTGTAATTACCAAGGCATAATTTTTATTTAATTCTACTTCTTGTAAAGGAATTGCTTTTGAGTTTTCGCAATCATATTTATCCATAGGAATAAATTCATAAAATATTCCATAATCTAACATCAACAATAATTCTGAAGAATTATTTTTATCCTGAATTGCGAAAAAACCTTCAGAAGCATTGTAGATTTCGTAGTATTTAAATTTTTTACTTGGAATTAATTTTTCATACTGTTTCCTATAAGGATTAAAATTAATCCCTCCATGAAAAAATACTTCTAAATTAGGCCAAACTTCTAAAATATTTTCTTTTCCCGTTATTTCTAAAACTTTATTCAATAAAACTAACATCCATGATGGTACTCCTGCCAAACTTGTAATATCTTCATTGATAGTTTCTTGAATTATAGCTTCCATTTTAGTTTCCCATTCACCCATTAAAGCTGTTTTTAGGCTAGGAGCTGTACTAATATCTGCCCAAAATGGTAAATTTTCAATAATTATTGCCGATAAATCACCAAAATAAGTATCATTATTTTCATAAACAGCACTACTTCCTCCCAATCGTAAGCCTTTACCCTTAAACATTTCAGTATCTTCATTGTTGTTGATATACAAACACAACATGTCTTTACCAGCTTTCATATGACAGTCTTCAATTGCTTCATCACTTACCGGACTAAATTTACTTTTGGCATTTGTAGTTCCGCTTGACTTTGCAAACCATTGAATTTTAGATGGCCAGAATATATTCTGCTCACCTTTACGG
>DAOVTC010000035.1 GCA_030633285.1 Flavobacteriaceae bacterium | reverse complement strand
ATTATAAATTGGCCAAAATTTTTCAGCCTCTTTTGAAGATAAGTCCAATTGCTGCGTTATATAAGCTGTTTTATAGGCCTTTAAATTTTCACGTTTGTCATATTGGGCAGTCAAACTACTCATGGTGAAAAACACTGCTATAATTATTATAATTAATTTTTGCATATCTTAATTTTCAATTATTAAATTTTCTATATCTGTATTGTCTAAATAATCTAAAATTTCTTCATCTGAATAATTATCATCAATAATTAAGTCAATATCACTAAAAGTTTCTGCAATATCATAGGCATTAAATGAAATTAAATCATTTTCTACCCAATTTTCAATTTCGGAAATAGCCACTGTCTCAAAATTAAAATTATTACTATTGGATTTAAACTTATTTATTCCAACAAATAACAAAAATGAAGCAGCAATTGAAAAGCTAATAATTTTAATATAATTGTAATTCTTTAATGAAACTACTTTTGAAGATTTATTAGAATTTATTTTTGTAAGTATTTCATTATCAAAATTTTCAAAATAGTTGTCTGGAGTTTTAAAAACTATATTTTTATCTAAATCAGATTTATTAATTTTGCCCAATATTTTATCTTCAAGATTTTCAAAATAGTTTTCAGGACTTTTAAATCCATGTTTAGTTTTATTAAGGTTTTCACTAAAATTATTTTCAAACTCTTTAAAAAATCTTTCAGGAGCTTTAAATCCGGCACCTTTATTTTTTATCTTGTTTAATATGTCTTTATTTTCAGGCTTCATCTATTTTATAAGACTTAAAATCTTTATAATGGTTTATTGTGTTGTTAAATAGTTTTCTATTTTTTTTCTGGCATGATGATATGATGCTTTTAAAGCTCCAACAGAAGTATCTAAAATTTCTGAAATATCTTTATACTTCATATTATCAAAATATTTCATGTTAAATACCAATCGTTGCTTTTCAGGCAATGTTGCTAAAGCTTTTTGAAGTTTTATTTGAATCTCATCACCATCAAAATATACATCTGCATGTAAATTTTCAACCATTTGAAGTTGCAGAGTAGGATTATCAATTCTATTAATTTTTGCTTTTTTATTAAGATGAGTAATTGATTCATTTGTGGCGATTCTATACATCCAAGAATATAGCTTGCTATCTCCTTTAAAATTATTTATATTTTTAAAAACTTTTATAAAAGTGTTTTGTAATACGTCATCGGTATCATCATGTGAAATCACAATTTTACGTATATGCCAATATAACCGCTCTTTATATAAAGAAATTAATTCGCGAAATGCTTTTTCTTGTGATGCAGGATTTTTTAATTGCTCAATAAAAGTTATCTCTTTTAGCACTAATTTTTCCTTTTATGACTACTAAATTAAAAAAAGGTTTAAAATATCAATGGAATAACGGTTATAAAATTTAATATTTAGTTAAAATTTCATTGCTATTTTTACATTCAAAACTCTGCCACTTAGATAATTTGGAATTGCAACAGATCTATTTGATGATACATCTTTAACCCATGTATTGGTGATAGTATTTTGTACATCAAACATGTTAAATAATTCAATTCCAGCAGATAATTCTTTAAATTTCTTTTGCCATTTTTGTTTAGCAGGATTTTTATTATCAACAAATACATATGAAATTCCTATATCAGATCTAAAATAATCCTTTAACCTGTTTTGATATAAATATGGATCGGCATAAGATGGAGATCCTCCAGGAACTCCAGTATTATAAACCAAATTCAAATACATTTTCAAACTAGGAATTGTAGGAACATAATCTTGAAACAATATTGCAAATTTTAATCGTTGGTCAGTTGGTCGTGAAATATACCCTCTGTCATCAATATTTTCTTTAGTCAGTAAATAACCTAAACTAAACCATGATTCTGTACCGGGAACAAATTCACCATTTAAGCGAATATCAAATCCAGTAGCATAAGCTATTGCATTATTATCTGCACTATATCTAATTTTAACATTATTGATAGTAAACGGATTGACATTTGTTAATTTTTTATAGTATGCTTCAGTAACTAATTTAAATGGTCTGTTCCACATTTTAAAACTATAATCATTTCCAATTACAAGATGTATTGATTTTTGAGCTTTAACTTCAGGATGTACAATACCCAATGAATCACGTAGTTCTCTGTAAAAAGGGGGTTGATGATAATAGCCACCTGAAATTCTAAACAACATATCTTTTTTCCAATTCGGCTTGATTGCAAATTGGGCTCTTGGACTCACAACTATATGGTTTTTAGAATCAATATTTTCACCACTAATGTCCCAATATTGAGTTCTTACTCCGAGATTATACCAAACTATATGGTCATTTAGATATGACTTTTTACTCCATTGGGCGAATCCTGATAAACGATTAATTTTTACATTATTAGTAGCTCTTATATTTTGATATGGAACTATTGGTGTAGCGTAAGTCGTATAAGGTTCATCATTATTTGGTAATAAATAAGGAGGCCTTAAAGAAAAACCTGCCGAATCAATAACTTGCCACTCAATAATACGATCTTTAATATTTTCATATTGGTATTTTACACCAATTTCAAAAAGATTGGTGTTTTTTCTATATGTTGCTTTTAAATTTATATTACTTATTTGTGCTTCTAAATTATTTCGAGCATGATCTAATTGAGAACCTATTGCTTGAACAAAATTTATATCTCCAAAATTATCTGAACCAAAATCAGCATTAACTTCTCCAATGCCATAAAAAGCTAAGATGTCATAATACTCCTGTTCTTGAGTATTATAGGTTGAAGTAGTAAGAGTCAAAGTGAGATCATCATTTGCTTTATAAATTCCACTAACTGCTCCAAAAATAGTTTTGTAACGATCTTCTTCTCTTCCTTTATAATTCACAACCAAAGCCATGGGGTTAATGATTGTTCCAAAGTTTGTTTGTTGTGAAATAGGGGTGAAGTTATAATTATTTAAGGCATAACTGCCTAAAAAATCTATTGTAAATTTATTGCTGATCTTATATGATAAATAGGTTTGAATATCGGTAAAATTCGGATCGTAATTTGAATTGATATCTTTACTGTTAACAATTAAGCTATTGTTGTAATACCTTGCACCAATAATTGCATTAAACTTTTTGTTTTCAGAAATTCCTTCAATAGTAGCTGAAGCGCCTAGTAAGCTGGCTTCGATTGTAACTCCAAATCGCGTTGGTTTTCTATATGTAATATCTAAAACAGAAGATAATTTATCACCATATTTAGCTTGAAACCCACCAGCAGAAAAATCAATATTTTGTGTTAAATTAGGGTTTACAAAACTTAAACCTTCTTGTTGACCTGAGCGAATTAAAAAAGGACGGTAAACTTCAATACCGTTTACATATACTAAGTTTTCTTCAAAACTGCCACCTCTAACATTATATTGAGTACTTAACTCGTTATTGAAACTTACTCCTGGTAATGTCTTCAACACTCCTTCGATACCACTATTTACACTAGGTAAATTTTTTGTGATTTCAGTTTTTACTGTTGTGATTCCTTCAGCATTCTTTTTTTCATTAATCAAAACAACTTCTTCAATTTCTTCATTTTTTATTTGAAGTTTTGGTGAAAAGTTTAAAGTTTTTTTATTGGATATTCTTATTCTTTTGGTATAATTTTTATAAGAAATATGACTAAAAATGATATTGATTACTTTATCCGAAGGGATATTTAAACTATATTCACCTTGTGAGTTTGTTGTAGTTCCTTTATTTTCAAAGCTAATAGATACATTTTCGATGGGATTTCCTTCAGTATCAAATACTTTACCTTTAATAGTAGCTGTTTGTGCTGTAGCCAAACTTGTAAAAATTATGAAGTAAAATAGAAAAATTAAATTTGCTTTCAAAGGAATATATGGTTTAATCTTTTCTGTTAAATGTACTTGTAAATGTAGTAGAATTATTTACATTATCAGTAACAATTATTTTTAAAGTATGAGATGTACCATTTAAAATTTTGTCACTAAAATCATAAGTAAGAGTTCCTCTTTTGGGATTGAATTTCATTAGAATCCATTCACCGTCAATTTCTCCTCTAAATGTTTTAATACCAGAGCCTCTATCAAATATTTTTACTTGTAAATATCTATTTTTAGTTAGCCATTGGTTTTCTTTAAAATTTTTTGGAGAAATTTTTGGATAATCATTATCAGTAGCTAATGTAAATTCGCCTAAACTTTTACTTGATGTTTTTAATTGACCATCTTTAAATCGAGTTTTTAAATAATTCAATTTTCCATATTTATTCTTTTTGGCAATATACATCTGTTTGATTTCATCATGAGAGTATTTCGATACATCAAAGGATATGTTAAAATAATTTTGAACAGGTACCGAGCTATTATGCAATTTTGCTACACCATTTGTATAAGAATAATCAAAATAAAAATCTTCATAAAAAATATTTTTTGGAAAATAAGCATGTATAAGACTGTCATTTATGCTGTTTTTTTGATTTGCTTTGAAGTAGTAAGGTGTTTTTTTAATTTTTTTATACACTAATATTGTATCTTTTTTTCCTTTAATTGGAATAATTAGTTTTGTTTGATTTCCTACAAAATCTTTTGCAAGTAGTGTTACTTTATAATCTAAACTATCTTTAACCGTAAAATACCCTTCATCTATTATGGTTTTATATAAGCTTAATTTATTTTCAGGATGATCAATAAAACATTTTTGAACACGCTGTTTTAATTTTGCAAATCTTTCATAATCAATATATGAGTTTATATATCTCGATTCACTAAACGAAAATTTATCCAAAGTAAATTGAAATATTTTTTTTCCATTAACTTGTATTTCTAAATCATATAATCCATTATGATTTAAAGCACCATCTAATCTGTCATAAGCATTTATTCCAATACCAATTTTTCCATAAGCATAAATAGTACTAGCTAACAAATCACCATTTGGTTGATGTTTTAAAGCGATATTGACAAGTTTGTTAGATTTATTCACTTGAGAAGTATCATTCTTTGAATACGCAAAAGCTGTTTGAATTGTAGGTTTTTTATGATCTGGAATTTTAATACCAAATAACATCGGATTTAGAATATTTGACTTTATATCTCTTATTTCATAGTGTAAATGTGGACCACCTGAACTACCTGAATTTCCACTAAGTGCAATAATTTCTCCCTTAGTAATTATTAATTCATTTGATTTTGGATATAACCTTATAGTAAAACTTTCTTTTTCATATTGATGCTTTTTTACATATTTCTCAATTTTAGGTGAAAATTTCTTTAAATGCCCATAAACGGTCGTATATCCATTGGGGTGAGTGATATAAATTGCATTTCCATATCCCCAAAGTGAAACATTAATTCTTGAAACATACCCTTCAGCTGAAGCAAAAATATTTAGACCTTCACGCTGTTGGGTTTTAATATCAAGGCCTGCATGAAAATGATTTGACCGCAATTCACCAAAAGTGCCTGATAAGACTAAGGGTATATCCATAGGATTTATAAAATAATCTTTTGGATATTTACTTTGTGAATAAAGAAAACCAACAAAGTTTAAAAAGATAATTAAAATAAGTTTTTTACTCATAATTTTGCTAAATTAGCAATAAGATATGACACAAAAAAACGTATATTTTAAATAGTTATTATTCAATTATTTGAATATTTTTTAATTTAATTATATTAAAATAGTTGTTTAATTGTATTAGGAATACTAAATTTGTTGAAATTGTTTGATTCTTTGAATTGATGAGTAATTTATATGAAATAGTAAACTCGCTGGATAATAAACTGACAAAATTGTTGCAAAAACACAATGACTTGCAACGTGATAACAAGCAATTATTACAAAAGAAAAGTGAATTAGAACAGCAACTATTACAACAACATCAATTAATTAATGATTTAGAACAAAACCATGAATCGTTAAAAATTGCAAATGCAATTGTAGGCAGCAAAGAAGATAAACATTTGACCAAACTCAAAATTAATACATTGATTCGCGAAATTGACAAATGTATAGTTCAATTAAGTGATTAGAATAAAGGATGAACGAAAATCTAAAAATAAAAGTAACCATTGGAGATCGAGTTTATCCGTTAACCATCAAAGGAGAAGGAGAAGAAGAAGGTGTAAGAAAAGCGGTTAAAAAAATAAATGAACTTATAAAAAAGTTCGAACAAAATTATGAAGTAAGAGATAAGCAAGATGTTTTAGCAATGTGCGCTCTACAATTTGCATCTCAGCATGAAGTACGAAGTGTCCATGATGAATTGGATACCGAAAAAGTAGAAAATAAATTACGAGAAATTAATGAATTATTAGATTCTCATTTAGTATAAGTTCTTTAAAATTAAAACAATTACTGCCTACATTAGTTATTTGTTTAATAAACTCAACACTATCGAATTAAAAAGGATGAGTTTTTATTGCGAAAGCGAGCCTAATTAAATGATTTATTCATTTTAAAATTGGATACTTGACCAATAAGTTAATCCTAAACTTGTTTACAAGGAGTTTACAAAACCGTTTCTGATGTAGGCTTTTTTTATTTATAAATATGACAGCAACAGTAGCAACAGCGATAACAATAGCAATAGTAGCTTTGATTTTAGGTTATATCATAGCCAAAGTCTTAGAAAAAAATAAAGCATCATCAACATTAAAAAATGTAAGTAAACAAGCTTCAACTATTTTGAAAGAAGCTAAAATTGATGCAGAAGGAATTAAAAAAGACAAAATTTTTCAGGCTAAAGAAAAATTTATTGAATTAAAATCTGAGCATGAAAAAGTTATTTTTTCACGTGAAAAAAAGATCAATGAATCAGAAAAAAGAATACGCGATAAAGAATCGCGTGTTTCACAAGAATTAGATAAGAATAAAAAGCTTAATAAATCTATAGAAGATAAAGAAAAAGACTTCAATTATCGTTTAGAATATTTAGATAAGAAAAAAGTTGAAGTTGATAAATTGCATAAAAATCAAGTTCTTCAACTAGAAACTATATCGGGTTATTCGGCTGTAGATGCAAAAAAAGAATTGGTTGAGACTTTAAAGGAAGAGGCTAAATCTGATGCAATGTCGTTCATACAAAGCACTTTGGAAGAAGCAAAACTAACTGCTCAGCAAGAAGCTAAAAAGATTGTTTTAAACACTATTCAACGTATAGGAGTGGAGCAAACAATTGACAATTGTGTTTCGGTTTTCAATTTAGAAAATGATGACGTTAAAGGAAGAATTATTGGTAGAGAAGGTAGAAATATTCGTGCAATAGAATCAACTACCGGTGTTGAAATTATCGTTGATGACACGCCTGAAGCTATTATTTTATCATGTTTTGATCCTGTACGGCGTGAAATTGCACGATTATCATTACATAAATTGGTTACTGATGGTAGAATTCACCCGGCACGTATAGAAGAAATAGTTGCTAAAACTTCCAAAGAATTAAATCAAGAAATAATTGAAGTTGGAAAACGAACGGTTATAGATCTAGGTATACATGGTTTGCATCCTGAATTGATAAAAACTGTTGGTAGAATGAAATATAGATCTTCATATGGTCAAAATTTATTACAACACTCTCGTGAAGTTGCAAATTTATGTTCAATTATGGCAACTGAATTAGGATTGAATCCTAAAATTGCTAAACGAGCTGGATTATTACATGATATTGGAAAAGTTCCGGATACAGATGCCGAACTTCCTCATGCTCTTTTAGGGATGCAGTGGGCAGAAAAATATGGTGAAAAACCAGATGTGTGTAATGCAATTGGTGCCCATCATGATGAAATTGAAATGAAATCATTATACGCACCAATAATTCAAGTATGTGATGCTATTTCAGGAGCTAGACCAGGAGCTCGCAGACAAGTAATAGATTCATATATACAACGCTTAAAAGAATTGGAAGATGTAGCATTTGGATTTAGTGGTGTTCAAAAAGCTTATGCAATTCAGGCAGGTAGAGAATTAAGAGTTATTGTTGAAAGTGAAAAAGTTGATGACGCAAAAGCTGCAGAATTATCTTTTAGCATTACTCAAAAAATACAAAATGACATGACTTATCCTGGTCAAGTTAGAGTTACTGTTATTAGAGAAACCAGAGTGGTAAATATAGCTAAGTAAGTTTAAAAGTATATTGAATAAAAAGCACGGAATTAATTTTCGTGCTTTTTTATTTGTCACTTTCTACTTTGATTAAAAAATCGAAATAAACTTCAGCTCCATCATAAAGAGATGAAATTGAAATAGATTCATTTTTATTATGAATACCTTCAACTTGGTCTCGGCTAAGGTAAACAGGTATACTTGCATAAGCAGGGATTCCTTTAGCTCTAAAAGCACCTAAATCATTAATGTTTGGAAGCATTATAGGCATTACTTTTGAAGTTGGATATTTTTCCTCTATAGCTTTAGATAAATTCTTATAATAAACATTATTTGTGATTGAAGGATTAGTCTTCGGCATATTTTCAACAACAGTTATTTTAATTGAATCATTTTTTAATCTTTTTTTAATTTCATTTAAAAAATTAACTTCATTAGTTAAGGGTAATAATCTACAATCTAAAAAAGCACCAATTTTTGT
>DAOVTC010000057.1 GCA_030633285.1 Flavobacteriaceae bacterium | reverse complement strand
ACATCTCAAGTTTTGACTGAATTAGGTATTGGAGAAGCCTTAGTTTCCGCTTTAAGCGAAAAAGGAAAACCAACACCACTAGCCAAAACAATGCTAAGAGCACCGATGAGTAGAATGGATATTTTAAATGAAAATGAATTGAAAGAGTTGTTAAACTCATCAAAGATATCTCAAAAATATAATGAAGAAATTGATAGAGATAGTGCGTTTGAAATTTTAAATGAAAAAATAAAAGATATTAATAAGGAACAGGAAAAAACTAAAGAACAAAAACAGAGTAAAAGTACATCAAAACGAAAAAGTACTCGAATGAATCCTTTATTAAAATTGGTAACTAGTGCGACCTTTATAAGAGGTGTTTTTGGAATTTTAAATAAAGTATTAAAAAAATAAAATATGAAAAAGATAATCACTCTATTTTTAATAAGCCTGATATTTATTCAGTGTAACAATAATAAAGATAGCATAATTACTAAGAATCAACTTGGTAAAATTAATTTAAACACAAAAATATCAGAATTAGATAAGTTATTTAAAAAGGATTCAATTGTAAAATTACCAGAAGAATCGGATGTATATAGAAAGTATGAAATTTATAATAAAGAAGGAATTCTCTTGTTGATAATAAAACCAAAGTTTAGAGGAGATTCATTAATAACAATTGAAAATATAAAAATTTTTAGTGATAAATATAATACTGAAAAAGGTTTGTCAACAGCTTCTACCTACAAAGATATTTTAGACAATTATTCAATAAGTAAAATTGAACCATCTTTTACTTCGGCTATTGTTTTTATTGATGAGATCAATGCTACAGTTGCTTTGGATAAAAAAGATTTAAAATTGGCTGAATTTGATATGAATAAAATTAGAGAAGATCAAATTCCAGATATGGCAAAGATAAAGTATATCACTCTTTGGTTTGAATAGTTAATTATCAAATTTTTATGAAAACTGATAAAACAAAGGTAAAACGCATTCCAAAACGAGGATTTTATGATAAAGAAACGATCTATAGAATTTTAGATAATGATTTTATTTGTCAGATAGGATTTGTTTATAAAGATTATCCTGTTGTAATTCCAACTATTTATGGTAGAAAAGGAGATGTTTTATATTTTCATGGTGCTAGTGTAAGCAGAATGTTACAAACTATGGAGAAAGGAATACAAATCTCTTTGAATGTAACAAAAACAAATGGTATTGTTTTGGCTAGATCAGCGTTTCATCATTCTTTAAATTATGAATCGGTTACTATTTTTGGTCATGCCACTTTGGTAGAAAATGAGAAAGATAAAGTAGAAGCTTTGCATATAATTTCAGATCAAATTATTCCCGAAAGGTGGGAAGAAGTTAGAGCTCCTAATAAAAAAGAATTGAATGTAACCAAAGTTTTGCAATTGAAAATTGAAGAAGCATCTGCAAAAATTAGAGATGAAGGAGTAGGTGATGATAAAGAAGATTATATGTTAGATATTTGGGCAGGAATACTGCCAATTGTAAAAAGTTATGGCTCACCTATTGCTGATGAAAAATTAAAAAAAGGAATTACACTGTCTAAAAGTGTAAAAAAAATATTGAAATGACTAAATATATAAAGCAAACAAATCCATTTATTATTCCCACGTTAGATGGAAAACTCATTGAAGAACATTTTGGTCATACTACTGAAAATCCAGATTTAAGTATGGCACACATGATTGCTCCACCAAATTGGAACGAGCCTTTTCAAACACCTGAATTTGATGAATATACTTATGTTATTCGTGGTAAGAAGCAAATAACAATTGATGATGAAAAAATTATTTTAAAAGCAGGTGAATCCATTAAAATTATAAAAGGAACACGTGTAAAATATGCCAACCCATTTGAAGAAGAGTGTGAGTATATTGCAATTTGTAATCCTGCATTTTCTGTTGGTTTGGTTAATAGGGAAGAGTAGTTTAAATGAATCCCGTTGAACAATATTTATACCATCAAAAAGAGCCTTACCAATCTATCATGTTGTATGTGAGAAGTGTGATTCTTAAAACTTTACCAAAGATAGAAGAAAAGTATAGTTATAAGATTCCTTTTTATCATCACAACAAAAAACCTATGTGTTATTTAAATATTTTAAAAGCAACAAGTTATGTTGATGTTGCTTTTGTTCAAGGTATTTTTTTACAGGATAAATTCCCTCAATTAAAAAACAAAAACAATCGTAAACAAGTTCGTTCTATACAAGTAAAAAGTCTAGAAGACTTTGATGAGTTAATGTTTGTGGCACTTTTAAAAGAAGCTGCTGTTTTATTAGATAATAGTAAAAAAGCATGGAATCCTTGAAAAGGGATATGAACTAAAAGTTTTTAAACTTCTTTTTCTTTTTTAGCATCTATTTCTAAATCAATTAAATGAGCAACTGATTTTACAATGCGATCATGTTTTTTTACAAAAGGATTGGTGTCATCCCAAACATATCCAGCCAAAACAGAGCATACTTGTTTTTTAATTTCAGGATTTTCAGGTTTATGAAAAAATAATTTTTGTAAATTTCCAGAATACCATTCATTTACATACGATGTAAACACATCGACTCCGTGTTGAACAGGCTCAACATATTCTTTTTCCAGATCAACAGTTTCACCTTTTATAATTCGTGATACTAATTTTGCTGCTAATAAGCCAGTTTCTGTTGCAAATGTGACTCCTGAAGAGAAAATTGGATCTAAAAATTCACCACTGTTTCCAGTAATAATATAACCATCACCATAAATCTGTTTTACAGCTGTTGAGAAATTTTGTATGATTTTTGGTTCGAAAATGTGAGGGACGCCTTTAAATCTTTCCTTAAAAAAATCAGACATATTTAGCATTTCTTCCAGCATTTCTGTTGAATTACCTTTATAAGAATTTATAAACTCAGTTGGACCAACAAAACCTATACTTGTTGTGCCATCAGAAAATGGTATGACCCAAAGCCAAACTTCTTGATCAACAACATCAAATGTTATTAGGGTTCCATCATCACCTTTAGGGCGATTAATATCTTTGGATATTGTAAAAATGGAAGAATGTTTAGGTAAGGCAGAAGGCTTTTTAAGATTCAGTAATCTAGGTAGAACTCTACCATAACCACTGGCATCAATAATATATTTTGCGTTTATATATTTGATATTTTCGTCAATATCCTTAACTGTTATTTTTGATTTTGTACCATCAAAACTAACGTCAATTACTTCACATTCAAAATCAATAGTAACACCTTTTCTTTGTGTTTCTTCAGCTAAAATATTATCAAAATGTGCTCTTGGAACTTGCCAAGTCCAATCCCAACCTTTGGTGAATTTTTTGCTAAAATCAAAATTACAAACCTCACCCTTTTTTAAAAATCGAGCGCCTCGTTTGACTTCGTAGTTTTGCTTTTTTAATACATCTAATAAACCTACTTCTTCAAAATGATCCATACACCTTGGCAATAGACTTTCTCCAATAACATATCTTGGAAATTTTACTTTTTCAATAATTTTAACATTAATATTGTTATTTTGTAAGTAAGAAGCTGAAACACAGCCAGAAGGGCCAGCTCCAATTATGAGAACATCTACCGATTCTTCAATCATTGTTTTAGAGTTTAGATTTAGAAATAAAAGTATTAAATTTGAAGACTAAAATTAATGAAAATCAATGAAATTAGTTCAAAAATTAGATAAAATATTAAATTAAAAATGTTGAAAGTAGAAAAAGAGTTAGAATTGCATAATTTTTATAATATTCTTTTTAAAAATGAGAAAATTAATTTAAGTAAAAAAGTTTCTGATAGAGTAAAAAACAGCTTTATATTTTTAAAAGATTTTTCAGAAAATAAAATTATTTATGGTGTAAATACGGGGTTTGGTCCTATGGCTCAATATAAAATTGATGATAAGGATAGGATACAGCTACAATATAACTTAATTCGAAGTCATGCCTCTGGTACTGGAGAATCCTTGAGTCCTGAATGTGTTAAATCTGCAATGTTAGCAAGATTAAACACATTGTGTTTAGGTAATTCAGGTGTTCATCCATCAGTAGTAGATTTAATGGTAGAATTAATTAACAGAGATATTACTCCTTTGATTTATTCTCATGGAGGTGTAGGTGCAAGTGGAGATTTGGTTCAACTAGCACACCTTGCTTTAGTATTGATAGGCGAAGGAGAGGTATTTTACAAGGGTAAATTAATGCTTACAAGTGAAGTTTTTGAAAAGGAAAACTTATCTCCCATAAAAGTTGAGCTGAGAGAAGGAATTGCATTAATGAACGGTACGTCAGTAATGACTGGCATAGGAATTATTAATGCCATTTATACTCAAAAATTATTAAATTGGATTGTTGGTTGTTCTGTTGCTATAAATGAAATAGTTTGTGCATATGACGATCATTTATCTCATGAGTTAAATCGAACTAAAAAGCACAGAGGTCAACAGCGTATTGCCAAATATATGCGTGAAGCTTTGTCTGACAGTAAATTAATTAGAAAAAGAGAGGAGCATTTATATAATGGAAAATCAAATGGCAACACTATTTTTAAGGAAAAAGTACAAGAGTATTATTCTTTACGTTGTGTACCTCAAATATTAGGTCCGATTTTAGATACTTTAAATGTAGTAGAAAAGATTTTAATAGAAGAGGTTAATTCAGCCAATGATAATCCAATTGTTGATGTAGAGAAAGAGCATGTTTATCATGGTGGTAATTTTCATGGTGATTATGTTTCTTTGGAAATGGATAAGTTAAAACTTGTTGTTACAAAATTGAGCATGTTATCTGAAAGACAACTAAATTATTTATTGAATCACCGTTTGAACGATATTTTACCTCCGTTTGTAAATCTTGGAAAATTAGGATTAAATTTTGGTATGCAGGGAGTTCAGTTTACAGCTACATCAACCACCGCTGAAAATCAAACCTTATCAAATCCAATGTATGTACACAGTATTCCAAATAATAATGATAATCAGGATATTGTTAGTATGGGTACAAATGCTGCATTAATTACTAAAAAAGTAATTGAAAATGCATTTGAAGTAGTGGCAATTGAATTGATCACAATTATTCAGGCAATTGAATACCTTGAATATCAAGATAAGGTATCTTCCAAAACATTGAAATTGTTTAAGGAGATCAGAAAAATTGTTCCTGTATTTAAAGAAGATGTGATCATGTATCCTTTTGTAAACAAGGTGAAAGAATATATTATGAAAATTAAATAAATTTGATGTTGACATTAATGTTGTGCTAACATCAATAATAAATATTAATTTAACCCCCTTAATCATGAAGAATTTATTAGCATTTATAGTATTGGTTTTAATAAGTCAAATCATCTTGTCTCAAAGAGTAGCTTTAGTGAGACATGATGGAGATATTGGTTATATAAAAGAAGACGGATCCTGGTTTATAGAGCCCAGCTATGAAAAGGCAGGTAATTTCTCTGACAATATGGCCGCAGTTTTTAATGGCGATAAGTGGGGTTTTATAGATAGCTCAAACAAATTGGCAATTGATTATCAGTTTGATAAAGTTAAACGATTTGATTCTGGAATAGCTGTAGTTGCAAAGGATAAAAGATGGTTTTATATTGATAAAAATGGAAAAGAAATAACCAATTTACCAACCTCTGACAAAGTCTATGAGTTTACTAATGGGTTTGCATTTATTAGAAATGGAGACGCAGTAGGATTTATGGACGCAAGTGGAAAGATTATAGTTGAACCTCAGTATAAAAAAATATTTCCTATGGGAAATGGTTATGCGAAAGTACAAAAAGGAGATTTGTATGGCATGATTGATAAAACAGGTAAAACAATAATTGAACCGATTTATCAAGATATTGGAAAAAATTCAAAAGGTGTGGTGAAAGTTAAAAAGGATGATGTAACAGGATTATTAATTAATGGGAGTTTTACTCCTGTTGAAGATGCAATAAAAATATGGGATTTTAATGATGATGAAAATTTAACTTACGCACAATCTTCCAATAAAAAAATTGGCTTTATTAATAGAAAAGGAAAATGGATAATTAAACCAACTTTTAAAAAAGCAAGAAGGTTTAATGATGGGTTAGCACCTGCAATGGGTAATAAAACATGGGGTTATATTGATGAGAGTGGAAGCTGGGTAATCAAAGAACAATATAAAGATGCCGAAATTTTTAGTGATTATGGACTGGCACCGGTTAAGGTTAAAAAAGCTTGGGGTTTTATAAATAAATCAGGTGAATTAGTCATTAAAGATGAGTATGGTATTACTGCAAACTCATTTAATTTTTTTGAAAAACAAACCATAGGTTTTGATAAAGGATTAGTTAGAGTAAAAAGTAAACAAGGATGGGGTTTTTTAAATACAAAAGGTGAATTATTAAATGATACCTGGTATACAAATGCTGAAAACTTTGTTGATATAAAATAATTTAATAAATGAAATGTGCTTTAGTTACTGGAGGATCACGTGGTATTGGAAGGGCAATTTGTATAAAATTAGCACAAGATTCTGATTATCATTTATTGATCAACTACAGATCAAATAAAAAAGAAGCGGAACAAACCCTCAAATTAGTGAAGGAAAATGGAGGAAGTGGAGAATTACTTCCTTTTGATGTTGCTATTTTTGAAGAAGTTAAGAACAGTTTAGACATTTGGTTTGATAACAATCCTAAATCCATAATAGAAGTTATCGTAAATAATGCCGGGATTACAAAAGATGGTTTATTTATGTGGATGCCTAAAGAGGACTGGGATGGCGTAATTAATACGAGTTTACATGGTTTT
>DAOVTC010000058.1 GCA_030633285.1 Flavobacteriaceae bacterium | reverse complement strand
TTTTGATTTTTTAAATCCTAATACTTATGCCATTGTTTGTTTTCATGATGCAAATAATAATGGTAAATTAGATTTTGAAACTAATGGAATGCCTATTGAAGATTATGGCGTATCAAATAATGTTTTGAATTTTGGTCCACCTCAGTTTAAAGATGTGAAATTTGAAATAAGTGATAAAGACCTTACATTTGAAATTAAATTTTAAAAATTAGGTTTATAAAATGAATAAAAAGAGTAAAAATATATTGATAGTTTTTATTATTGGTACAATTGTTTTTATAATTGGAAATGTATTCTATGGTGGATTTCAATTCAATAATTTCAACGATTTTTTAATCAATTTTAGCTTTTATCAATTGTATTCGTTTGTGATTGGACTTTCAAATATTGCATTTTTTACTTATTTGGAAAAGCGAAAATGGAATGAAAATGAAAGAATAATGCGAATCGTTACTGGTGTTGTTGGCTCGGTTATAATAACACTGATTTGTTTATTCATTCTAAGAATGTTTACAGCAATGACAATGAGTAATAAAACTTTTTATGAGTTTATTGCGAATGATAGCTTTAAAAATTATCAATTTGGATTGTGGGCTACATTGACAATAGTAATTATTTTTCATTTTATATATTTTTATAACAAATATCAACAAAAGAAAGTTAAAGAATCTCAAATTGTTGCCAAAACAGAAACAGCAAAATTTGAATCTCTTAAGAGCCAATTAGATCCTCATTTTTTATTTAATAGCCTAAATGTATTAACCTCTTTGATTAGTGAAAATCCCCGTCAAGCGGAAAAATTCACAACCAAATTATCCAAAGTGTATCGTTATGTTTTGGAGCAAAAAGATAAAGATTTAATTCCTTTGGAAGATGAATTGAAGTTTGCAAGTACATATATGGAATTGTTGAAAATGCGATTTGAAGATGGAATTCATTTCAGTATTCCTGATAAAGTAAGCAATTCAGAACTAAAAATAGTACCTCTGTCATTACAATTATTACTTGAAAATGCTGTAAAACACAATGTAATTACTTCGGATAACCCTTTAAAAATTAGAATATTTGAAGAAAAAGGATTCTTATCCATAGAGAACAATATCAGTCCGAAATCTTCACTTGAAAAAAGCACTAAAGTTGGACTGAAAAACATTAATCAACGTTATAGTTTAATTACTAATGAAACGGTTGAAATAACAAATAACAATAAAATATTTAAGGTAAGGTTACCTTTATTAACACAAAAAATTAAGAAAATGAAAACAGATTATATTAGCGATAGTAACAAATATATCAGAGCAAAAAAACGCGTGGATGAACTAAAAGGATTTTATGGAAATATAATAGCATATTGTGTAGTTATTCCATTTTTAATATTTGTTAATTACAGGACTTCATGGGATTATCAATGGTTTTGGTTTCCAATGTTTGGATGGGGATTGGGTGTTGTAATTCAGGCTTTTACCGTATTTGGCTATGGTTCTGATTGGGAGGAACGCAAAATAAGAGAAATTATGAACAAAGATAAAAATTAGTATTATGGAAAATGATTATAATGAAGAGAAACTCTATTTAAGAGCAAAGAAAAGAGTAAAGGAAATTCAAGGATTTTATTGGCATTTGTTTTGGTATTTGGTAATAAATACATTTCTTACTTTTGGTAATACAATAGGCAATTTGTTTAAAGGAGAATCCTTTGATTTAGATGAATTTCATTTTGGTACATTTTCAATTTGGTTTTTTTGGGGAATTGGATTAGCAGCGCATTGGGTTCGAGTTTATGGTAAAAATATTATTTTTTCAAAAGACTGGGAAGAAAGGAAAATTAAAGAGTATATGAATAAGGATAAGATTGAGTAATAGGAGGTTAAAGGCAAAAGCTAAAAGCCAAATGATATTTTCAGGCACTAATTTAGAATTTTAACTGAATAATCAAGTTTGTAAACAAGTAAGTAATCAAATAACTAAATGACCAAATGAATATTATAATTATTGAAGACGAAAAGCCATCAGCAAGAAGGTTGGGAAGAATGCTGAAAGAAATTAATATTGATGCACAAGCTATGTTACATTCAGTTGCTGAATCCATTAAATGGTTTCAAAACAATAAGCAGCATCCAGATTTAATTTTATTGGACATTCAATTGTCTGACGGACTTTCATTTGAAATATTTGAGCAAGTAGAAGTGATGAGTGCAATTATTTTTACAACAGCATATGATGAATATGCTCTAAAAGCATTTAAATTAAATAGTATTGATTATTTGTTAAAACCAATTGATGATGATGAATTGAAAAACGCTATTAACAAATTTAAAGCCAATCAACCAAAACCACATAATCTTCAAGTAGATTTAGAACAAATAAAAAAACTACTAATAAACCCATTAGACAGGAATTTCAAAGATAGATTTACGGTAAAAATTGGTCAGCATTTAAAAATAATCAACACTAGTGAAATAGATTGCTTTTATAGTGAAAACAAAGCAACTTATATAAATACTGATGAGAAAAGAAATTATTTAATTGATAATACTTTAGAACAACTTGAAGAACAGCTAGATCCAGCTAATTTTTTTAGAGTAAACCGTAAGTTTATAATTAATATAGAAGCTATCAAGGATATTATTTCTTATACCAATAGTAGATTGCAAATAAAATTAAATCATTTTTCAGAATTAGATATTATTGTAAGCCGTGAAAAAGTAAAAGGTTTTAAAAATTGGCTTGACTAATTATTAATCTAATTCTTTTGATTTTCAAAAAAACTAAACATATTACCTCCATATTTTTTTGCTTTTATAAAAGTAGAATTCTGGGATAAGTCTGTTTGGTTTGAATGTTCAATAATTAACACTCCATCTTTGTTAAGTATCTCATATTCAAATACTAGATTGATTATATTTTGAAACCTTTCATTTGTAAAGTTATAAGGAGGGTCAGCAAAAATAACATCAAATTTTTGATTTGTTTTTTCTAAAAAGTTATAAACGTCTGATTTTATAGTTTGTAAATCTAATTGTAATTCATGAGTTATTTTATCAATAAACTGAATACAACCAAAATTTTGATCAACGCTAATTATTTGTTTAGTTCCGCGCGAGGCAAATTCAAAACTAATGCTACCTATTCCAGCAAATAAATCTAAAACTGAAATTTGGTCAAAATAATATTGATTATTCAATATATTGAATAAAGCTTCTTTAGCCATATCGGTTGTAGGCCTAACAGGTAAATTTTTAGGAGCTGAAATACGTCTGCTTTTATGTTTACCAGATATAATTCTCATTAATACTGATTTAGAAGAGTTGAAAAATTGCGTTTAATTTCTTCTGAAAAATCTGAACTAAAGGTAAATCTTGATCTATTTTCAAGCAAACTTACATTTCTAATATATTTGTAAGCAATTTGATAAAGATCATTTTTTTTATTAATTTTTCCAGATAGTACCAATTTAAAATTTTCAGGATTCAATTGTAATTGTTCAGCTGTAAAAAGTATATAATAAATAAAGTCTTCTTTGGTTTTGTATTTAAAAGAATTGTAAAATGATAATTTGTTATTCGCTATTATTACAATTTCAAAATGATTTTTATAAATATTAGCAAACAAGTGGGGATGTTCACTGTACTTATAGGTATTTAATAAATTTTCTACTAAAATAGTTGAAGAGTGTTTGTATTCAAAGCTTCCAAATTTTTCTAAAATAAAATTATTTATATTGACAAAAGGTATATAAACATTTACAATGTCGTGATTATCAATGGGATCGTAAACTATATAATCATTTTTGTATATTTTAGAGTTGTATTTTAAATAATTTTTTAATTTTTCAGAATCAAAAAGAGGCTTCGGAACGAAAGTAGATAAATCATTAATATGAGTAACATTTACAGAGTGGTACTTTTTTTGTAAAAGTTCTTCCGTTTTAAATAGTTGTATTATATTTTTTAAGTGTTTTTCTGGAGTAGGGGAATTATCAGGAAAAGAAAAACTATTAATAGCAGTGACTTGATTTAAATCTTTATTGATAATACAAAAAGAAAATCCATCCAAACTGAGTTGGATGGATAAATGACTATCATTAAGATTATTAAAATCTATTGAATTATTCGTTATTTGAATCTTCTTTTCTGCCATCATAAAATGGAGGCCAATTACCATTTGAATTAACTTCTGTAAGAGATCCTACAGTAATATATTCGCCAGGAATATTAACACCACCAAGTGTTTCTTTTTCCTGACTAATTAAATCTTTATCCATTCCTATCAAAACTATTTCTTTATTCACTTTAGCTTCAAATGCTGAAGTTTTAACACCTTGTACTTTTTCAATAACACTAGTTTTTAATTCAAATTTTGCATCTGTTCCAGGAACGTTCATCATATTTTTATAATCTCTATCTTCAAATGATTTTAGTACAGGTTCAAAACCTACAGTATCAACAATTCTTTTTTCAACATCAACTGTAATTAACCCTCTTTTTTCAGTTATAACAATATTTTTAACCTCAGTTACGGCAAAACTATCTGTATCAATAAAGTGGATTAATTCTTGAGCGTTTGCGGTAAATTTTCTGTTTACTTGGCCATATGCCAATTCAGCATCACGAATTATTTTTAAATTTTCAATTACTTTGGTATAACGTACTTTTTTCTCTTTATTGAAATGAATAGGTTTCATTATACTTTGGTAAATCTGATAACCTAAGAATATAATTACAACCCATAATAAAACTGATAAAATAGGTTTAAATTTTTTAGGTATTATATTAACGATTAAGTAAGCCAATCCGGCAACGGCTAATATAGCTGCAAATATTATTAAGATATTAATCATTTTACTAAATTTAATTTTTTAAAACGTTACTCGCAAATCTACAAAAAAAAATCAATCACAAAAGTATTTTTTTAGAATATGTAATTTTTTTTTAAAAAATTTTAAAAACAAATCATAATAAATGAAAATTTTAAAGTTTTGTTTGTACTCAATCCGTAATAAAGTTGTTAAAATTGCTAACAACTTTTATATAAAAGCATAAAAAATTCTGCTTAAGTTTGTGAAGTAATTTAATTAATAAAATTAAATGATTAAGGAAACTTCTAAACTATACGATGAATTTATAAAACGATTTCCTTATGCGCCTACATTAATGCAAGATAAGTTGTTGGTTCAATTATCTCATTTTGTTTTAGATAAAAATAAGCAAAGTCTTTTTTTATTGAAAGGATATGCAGGAACAGGTAAAACCACGATTATAAGTACATTAATTAGTAATTTATGGCATGTTGGTCTTAAAGCTGTATTATTGGCTCCTACTGGTCGTGCAGCTAAAGTTATTGGCAAATATTCAAATAGAGCAGCATTCACTATTCATAAAAAAATTTATCATCCTAAAAAAGAAAAAAATGGTGGTGTAAAATTTATTCTTCAAAAAAATAAGCATACAAATACTATTTTTATTGTTGATGAGGCTTCAATGATTCCTGATAGAGTTTCAGATGCAAAACTTTTTGAAAATGGCTCTTTATTAGATGATTTACTTTTTTATATTTATTCGGGTAATAATTGTAAGTTAATATTAATTGGTGATACTGCCCAATTGCCTCCTGTAAAGTTAGAATTAAGTCCGGCTTTAGATAGGCATACTTTATCTTCTCAATACAACAAAGATGTAAATGAAATTGAATTGAATGAAGTAATGCGTCAACATAAAGATTCAGGAATTTTAGTTAATGCAACTGAATTAAGAGTTAAATTACGAGATGATTATTTTGATGATTTTAAATTTGATTTAAATTACCCTGATATTATCCGTTTAACAGATGGATATGAAATTGAAGATGCTATTAATGATACTATTGGTAATAATAGAGTAGAAGATACAGCAATTATTGTTAGGTCAAATAAAAGAGCTAACCAATACAATCAGCAAATTAGATCTAAGGTTCTTGGACAAGAAAATGAAATTGCAACCGGTGATTTTGTAATGATTGTAAAAAATAATTATTTTTGGTTAAAAGATTCAAATGATGTTGGATTTATAGCCAATGGAGATATTTGTGAAATCTTGGAGATTTATAATTTTAAGGATTTATATGACTTTCATTTTGCTGAAGTTAAGCTAAGAATGATAGATTATCCCAATCAAGCACCATTTGAAACGGTTATTTTATTAGATACTTTGCATAGTGAATCTCCATCATTATCGTATGATGATTCTAATAAGTTGTATCAAGAAATAGCTAAAGATTATGCAAATGAGAGATCAAAATACAAAATGATGTTAGCAATCAAAAACAATATATATTTTAATGCCTTACAAGTGAAATTTGCTTACGCTATGACTTGTCATAAATCACAAGGTGGACAATGGGAAAATGTTTTTGTTGAACAACCTTATTTGCCTAATGGTCAAGATATTTCATATATTCGTTGGTTGTATACTGCCGTAACACGTGCTCAAAAGAAATTATATTTAATTGGATTTAAAGATGAATATTTTGAAGATTAATGTACCTTTTAAAATACTGTTATTAATTTTAGCTATCAATAGTTCATGTTCTACAACAAAAAAAATAGAACATGAATTAGCAAATCAGTCAGAAATCAATAATTATTTTAGAGGCTTGGTAGTTTACAATCCAAAAACAAATAAAGAATTAATTAATTTTAACGGTAATAAGTATTTTACACCGGCATCAAATACAAAATTGTTTACTTTTTATTCAGCCTACAGAACTTTTAAAGATTCAGTAA
>DAOVTC010000048.1 GCA_030633285.1 Flavobacteriaceae bacterium | reverse complement strand
GTATATTTGTTAGATAATTTTTTACAATTAAAAAATATAAAATTCAATAAATATGAAATACATTAAAATACTTTTTTTACTTATCTCTTTTCAGCTGTTTGCCCAACAAGGTGGCATGTGGATTCCTTCTCTTTTAGAAGGTATGAATGAAACCGAAATGCAAAATCTTGGTAGTAAAATGACCGCTAAAGATATCTGGGATATCAATAATGCAAGTTTGAAAGATGCCGTGATTCATTTTAATGGCGGTTGTACCGGTGAGATCATCTCAAATCGTGGTTTGATCCTTACCAATCACCATTGCGGATATGGCGCAATTCAATCACATTCTACCATAGAGAACGACTATTTAAAAGATGGATTTTGGGCATTTAGCGATGCCGAAGAGTTGCCAAATCCCGGGATGTACGTAACTTTTATCAAAAGAATTGATGATGTAAGTAACGATATCTTTAAAGGTGTTATGGATAGTATGAATGTAAAAGAAAAGCAATCTAAAATCGACCAGAATATTGCTGTAGTTATGAAGAATGTAGTAAAAGAAGACTGGCAGGATGTAAAATTAAAAGCTTTTTATAACGGAAATCAATATTTACTTTTTGTACTTGAAAATTTTACGGATATCAGAATGGTGGGAGCCCCTCCGACTTCTATTGGTAAATTTGGTTCGGATACTGATAACTGGATGTGGCCGCGCCATACAGGTGATTTTTCATTATTTAGAATTTATGCCGATAAGAATAATCGTCCGGCAAAGTATGCAAAAGACAATGTGCCATATCAACCAAAACATTTTTTACCGATTTCACTTGACGGAGTAGCTGAAGATGATTTTACTTTGGTTTTTGGTTTTCCGGGAAGAACAGATGAATATTTACCAGCGGTTGCTATAGAACAAACGGTAAAAAAACTCAATCCTTCTAAGATTAATATCCGAGAAAATTATTTAAAAATTGTAGATGAATATATGCGTGCTGATGATAAGATCAAAATTCAATATGCTTCAAAATATGCAAGAATTGCAAACTACTGGAAAAAGTGGATAGGAGAAAATCAGGGAATTGAAAAATCAAATGCAATTGCCAAAAAACAAAAATTTGAAAGAGATTTTCAGAATAAAGTGCAAGGTAATAGTAAGTACAATCATTTACTTCAGGATTTTAGAAGACTTTATAAAGAATTGGATGATGTTGCTTTAGCAAGGGCTTACTGGACGGAAGTTGTTTATCGAAATGTAGAATTGCTTAGAGCAACTACCAGACTTTATCAGTTTGAAAGTAAAGTAACTGCAGATCCATCAAGTTTTGAATCAGAAAGAAAGAAATTGATTAATGCATCTGAAGGAAATTATAAAAACTATAATGCAAATGTTGATAGGGATGTTTTTGAAAAACTAATTGAACTGTATGGTAAGAATATTCCTACAAAATACTTATCAGAAAATTTGAAAAGTATGGACTATTCCGCTTTAGCGAAAAATATTTATAAAGAATCAAAGATTACTAATAATGATGGATTCCTATCTCTTTTGTCAGGAACACAGCAGGAGGTTTTAAATAAATTAAATGAAGATCCTGCTTATATTTTAGGAAGAAGTTTAACAATTGACTTTTACGAAAAGATTAATCCAGAATATCACGCCATCAATTTGCAAATTCAGGATGTGCAAAAAACGTATATGAAAGCCTTGATGGAAACTTTTCCTGATGAAAGATTCTTTCCAGATGCCAATGGTACACTTCGTGTAACTTATGGAAAAGTGAAGGGATATTATCCAAAAGATGGAGTTTATTACAATCCGGTTACTCATTTAAAGGGCGTGATGGAAAAATATAAACCGGGCGATTATGAGTTTGATATGCCTCAAAAACTCCAAGATTTATATAAAAATAAAGACTTTGGTGTTTATGGTGAAAATGGCAAAATGCCGGTTAATTTTTTAGGAACCAATCACACCACAGGTGGTAATTCAGGAAGTCCGGTTTTAGATGCCAATGGTAACTTGATAGGATTAAACTTTGACAGAGTTTGGGAAGGTACTATGAGTGATTATAATTACGACCCTGAAATTTGCAGAAACATCATGGTTGATGCACGTTATATATTATTTATTATCGATAAATACGCCGGAAATAAGCGACTGATCAATGAAATGAAATTAGTTCATCCAAAAAAATAAAACTGAAACTTAAAATTAATAATAATGAAATATTTAAAACTCTATTTTTTATTTGCTTTTCTAAGCCTTGTTTCGTGTAAAACGGTACAGGAAACAACCAAAGTAACTGAACCTGAAAAAACACATATATTAAGTGATGCCGAAGCTAAAGAGATCCAAGGTGGTATGTGGATCCCTTCTCTTTTAGAAGGTATGAATGAAGATGAAATGAAATTATTAGGAAGTAATCTTACAGCCAAAGATATTTGGGATACGAATAATTCAAGTATAAAAGATGCTGTTGCAATTTTTGGAGGTGGATGTACCTCAGAAGTTATTTCACCTAATGGATTACTATTGACAAATCACCATTGTGGTTACAGTACGATTCAATCTCATTCTACAGTTGAACACGACTATTTAAAAGATGGTTTTTGGGCAAAAAATTACGATGAAGAAATTGTATCACCGGGATTAAAGGCTACTTTTATAAAAAGGATTGATGATGTAACCTCTCAAATATTTAACGGAATTACCGATGAAATGGATGAGACTGCCAAGATGAAACTGATAAATCAGAACATTTCAAAAGTAAGTAAATCTGCTGTAAAAGAGGAGTGGCAAAGTGCCAATGTTAAGTCTTTTTATAAAGGAAATCAATATTTTTTAATTATTACTGAAGTTTATAAAGACATTAGAATGGTAGGTGCTCCACCAACATCTATAGGTAAATTTGGTTCGGATACTGATAACTGGATGTGGCCTCGTCATACAGGAGATTTCTCCATGTTTAGAATTTATGCCGATGCCAATAACCGTCCCGCAGAATATTCAAAAGATAATGTTCCATATAAACCAAAACATTTTTTACCAATATCTTTAGATGGTGTTGAAGAAAATGACTTCAATTTGGTTTTTGGTTTTCCAGGAAGAACCAATGAATATTTACCTGCTGTTGGTGTAGATCAGATTGTTAATGTTTTAAATCCAGCTAAAATTGAAATAAGAGAAAATGCCTTAAAGATTGTAGATAAATATATGAAAGCCGATGAAAAAATAAGAATTCAATACGCTTCAAAATATGCAGGCATTGCAAACTACTGGAAAAAATGGATAGGTGAAGATCAAGGTATCCATCAAACAAATGCAATTCAAAAAAAGAAAATCAAAGAAAATGAATTCAGCAAAATAGTTAATCAAAAAGAACTAGACCAGTACAAATCTTTGTTATCTGATTTTGAAAAATTCTATAAAGAAATTGAGCAAGTTTCTCTTGCAAGAGATTACTGGATTGAAGTTGCCTATAGAAATGTAGAATTGTTAAATATTACATTTAGTGCTTTTCAATTAGAACAAGCCTATAAAAAAGGTGGAGATGAAGCCTTTAATAAATCCCGAGAAAGAGTTTTATCTGGTTATGAAAAAAAATACAAAAATTACAGTGCCAAAGTGGATCAGCCGGTATTTGAAAGCCTGACAAGTTTATATGCACAAAAAATTCCAAAAGAATATCTTCCTCAAAACATGAAGAAAGTAGATTTTTCTAAATTGACAAATGATATTTATCAAAATACAAAATTTACAAGTTTAAAAGGGGCTAAGGAATTATTATCGGGTACACCTGAAGAAGTAATTAAAAACCTCAATGAAGATAAAGCTTATACTTTTGGCAAGGATATGCATAATATATTTTATACAAAGATCGAACCCAAATTTCAAAAGATCAATATAGAGTTAAACGCAGTTCAAAAAGAGTATATGAAAGCGTTAATGGAAGTATTTCCTGATGATCGTTTTTACCCTGATGCCAATTTTACTTTACGTGCAAATTACGGACGTGTAAAAGGTTACGAGCCAAAAGATGGTATGTATTATACCACAAGTACCTATTTAAAAGGTGTAATGGAAAAATACAAACCAGGTGATTATGAATTTGATGTACCACAAAAGTTACGTGACTTATATTATGCTAAAGATTACGGTCAATATGGTGAAAATGGTAAAATGCCGATAAACTTTTTAGGAACAAACCATACAACTGGAGGTAATTCAGGCAGTCCTGTTGTAGATGCAAATGGTAATTTGCTAGGTCTGCTTTTTGATGGTACCTGGGAAGGTATTATGAGCGATCTGTATTATGATGCTGATATTGTAAGAAGCATCTCAGTGGATATTCGTTATGTCCTTTTTATAATTGATAAATATGCAGGAGCAACTCATTTAATTGATGAAATGACTTTAGTTCATCCAAAAAAGTAAAATTAATTCTTAGTGACAAAAAACTCCATTCATCAACTGATAAATGGAGTTTTTTGATAATAAATACACTTATTTCTCAGCGTTTTTTTTAGTCAATCTTTTAGCATCTTTTAAGCATTTATTTAACATCCATTCTAATTGACCATTAGTAGATCTAAACTCATCAGCAGCCCATTTTTCAACTGCTTTGAGTATATCTTCATTAATTCGTAATGCAAATGCCTTTTTCTTTGCCATTTTAAATCTAATAATTATCCAATAGAATTATTACTATTCATTTTATGGATATAATTATTTATCGTCAATCTTACTTTTTCAGAGTTTTGAGTACCAATTAACAATCTAGTTCCATTTCTAAATTCTAATTGAATTCCCATATTCCCTCTAATATTATACGCCTTACCTTTACCTCTAAAACCTACTAATCTTTTTTTCCCTAAACCTCTTATACCCCAACCTCCATATTCTGTAATTGGAGAATATTTACGCACATAACATTTTGATAGATCAGTCCATAATATAATTCTTGTCTTTAAATGAACTGGGAAAAATTGATACGAAACACCTTTTTCATCTATTCTTGTTTTTAATTTTAAGGAATGTATAAAAACAATTGTCAAAACAACAAATATGACACTTACTGCTAAAATTATAATTGATTTATTACTATTACCCATTTTTATTTGATTAAATTCTTTAAAAAAATCAAAAACTACCAACAATAACACAATTATTTCAATTGTGAAAAGCCACCACTGATTAAAGCGTTGTGTTTCTTTAAAAATTTTCATCTATTTGTAATCTATAATTTATGCATCAAAAAATAATTATTCTTCTTTCTTATCCCTTTCAATTACAGCTTTTAAAATTCCTCTGTGAGTAAACATATTTATTAATTTCCAATCCATTTTAGCATAACTATTTATTAAATCTTCAAAATTTTGTTGTGATTTAACTGCAGTTCCGGTTTGTTTGATGATTTTATATTCTTTCATTTTTTTTAATATTGATTAGTATTAATGATTTTTTGAATGGTTATGAATTACAATATTTTAAGAGTATAAAAATACCATTAAATCACATACAATTAAAACCTATCATTTACTACCTATATTTATCTCGTTCTAAAATAACTCTAGAAAAATTACCATGACCATCGCCAATAGCACTTTTAACTTCCCACCCTTCTCTGGCATGCCGGTTAATTGTATCTTCGAGATCTGAATTTTTTTTCCAAAAACCTTTTTCAATAATTTTATATTCTTTCATTTGTTCAACTTATTTATATGAATGTACTTAAATAAATAATAAATAGTAGGTATAACATTTTTAGTGATTTAAAGTACCAGCATTAACAACAGGAGTTGCATCTTTATCCGAACAAAGTATCACCATCAAATTACTAACCATTGCTGCTTTTCTTTCTTCATCTAGTTTAATTATTTCTTTTTCACTCAATTTTTCCAATGCCATTTCTACCATACTAACTGCACCCTCAACAATTTTATGTCGTGCAGCAATAATAGCAGTTGCTTGTTGCCTTTTTAACATCGCACTCGCAATTTCTTGTGCATAGGCTAAATAACCTATTCGGGCTTCTAATACTTCAATACCTGCCATTGATAATCTTTCAGATAATTCTTTTTCTAAAGCTAAACTCACTTCATTAACACTTGCTCGTAAAGTAATTTCTTCATCTTTACCATCATCTTCAAAATTATCATAAGGGTATAAACTCGCTAGTTTTCTAACTGCTGCGTCTGATTGCACTCTAACAAAATTCTCGTAGTTATCAACATCAAATGCTGCTTTATAAGTATCTCTAACTTTCCAAACTAAAATAGTACTGATCATTATTGGATTACCCAATTTGTCATTAACTTTTACACGCTCACTATCAAAATTACTAGCTCTTAATGAAATAAATCTTTTGGTATAAAAAGGATTTGCCCAGAAAAACCCATTATCTTTAACTGTACCTATATATTTACCAAAAAGTAAAAGCACTTTAGATGTATTAGGATTTACCAAAAAGAATCCCGGAATTAAAAATACACCAATTACTATAGAGATAATGAATGCATTACTTATAAAAATTGCCCCATAAACACCTACCACTAAAAAAATTAAAGCTGCTAGTAAAAATAAATAACCATTAAATGTCGTAATAATTTTCTCTTGTTTCATGATAAATAAATTTTATGATATTATATTGATATCACAAATATATTATATTAATTTCATATTTCCAAATTTAATTACCAACCCCATTAAATCTGTTGATAAATTGATAATATCTATACTTTTAATTTTTGTACCCTTATTTTTATAGGGTATTAATTCTTTTTATTGTATTTATATATTTTTTACCCCTATTTTATTTGGGGTATAAGTCATTTTAATATACATTTGTTTTAATTAATTACAAAATACTACCTTAAATTAATTTACATTGATGATGAAAACAAAAAAATACTCAAGATATAAATACTATCTGGTCACATCATTTCTGATTAATTCTTTTACAGGATTTTCACAAGAAGAGGATATTGACAATTTAAAATCATCAAACTGGGATTTCGGAGCAAGTTTACAATCACGCTATATTTGGAGGGGAATCAATTTAGGAGGAAATGGCGCTAACATACAACCTTCTATAAACTATTCAAAAGGTATGTTTAGCATAGGTGCTTGGGGAGCATATTCTATTGGAAGCGATCAGGAAGGACAAGAAGCTGATTTATATGTTACCATTTCACCTCTTGATTTTTTATCTTTTACTGTTACAGATTACTTTTTTCCCGTAGATCGTCTTGGAAATAACAACTACTTTGATTACGGTGATAGAACCGGTCATGTATTTGAAGCCACAGCATCTTTTTCAGGATTTGAAAAATTTCCGATAAACCTATTTGTGGCTACCAATTTTGCAGGTGCAGATAAAACTGAAGATGGAGTCCAATCTTTTTCTACCTATATAGAAGCCAGTTACCCAATACCAGCAGGGTTTGTAGATATTAGACTTTTTGCTGGTG
>DAOVTC010000096.1 GCA_030633285.1 Flavobacteriaceae bacterium | reverse complement strand
GAAACATGAACCAGTCCGCTTTCTTTGATTCCAATATCAACAAAACACCCAAAATTGGTAATATTATTTACAATTCCAGGTAATAATTGTCCTTCTCGTAAATCATTAATAGATTTTATATTTTTATTGAAAGTAAAAACTTTGGCTTTTTCACGAGGATCTAATCCGGGTTTTTCTAATTCCTTGATAATGTCTTCTAAAGTTGGCAATCCAATAGCATCAGTACAATATTTTTGTAGATTAATTTTTTGTAAAGTTGTGACATTTCCAATAAGTTCAGAGATGCTTTTATGTGCATCCTTTGCCATTTTATTGACTATGGTATAACTTTCAGGATGAACTGCCGAATCATCTAAAGGATTTTTAGCATTTTTAATTCTTAAAAACCCAGCAGCTTGTTCATAAGATTTAGCTCCTAATCGAGGCACTTTTTTAATATCATTTCTGCTTTTAAATACACCGTTTTCATTTCTGTATTGTATAATATTTTCGGCTATTTTTTCACCAACACCCGATACATAACTCAATAAAGATTTACTTGCAGTATTGATATTTACACCAATAGTATTTACACAACTCTCCACAACAGAATCTAATGTGTTTTTTAGTTTTGTTTGATTAACATCGTGCTGATATTGCCCAACACCAATTGATTTGGCATCAATTTTAACCAGTTCCGCCAAAGGATCTGCTAATCGGCGACCAATAGAAATAGCCCCTCTAACGGTAACATCATAATTAGGGAATTCTTCACGAGCAATTTTTGAAGCCGAGTAAATAGACGCTCCCGCTTCGCTAACTACAAACACTTGAATGTCTTTATTAAATCTAATTTTTTTAATTAATTGTTCAGTTTCTCGTGATGCAGTTCCGTTTCCAATGGCAATTGCTTCAATTTTATAAGCATCAACTAAGCTGCTTATTTTTTTAATTGCATCAATACTTTTATTTTGTGGTGCATGCGGATAAATAGTTTCGTTATACTCTAAACCGCTTTGAGCATTTAAACAAACAATTTTACAGCCCGATCTAAATCCAGGATCAATTGCTAGAATATTTTTTTCACCAAGAGGAGCTCCTAATAATAATTGTTTTAAATTTTTTGCAAAAACTTGAATTGCACTTTCATCTGCTTTTTCTTTGGCATTTTGTAAAGTTTCATTTGACAATGATGGAAATAATAATCGTTTATAGGCATCTTGTATGGCTAATTGAATTTGTGTAGTACAATCATTGTTGGTTCTAATAATTCTATCTTCTATTTTTGAGATTGCTCTATCATTGTCAATTTCAATTTTCACACGAATAAACCCTTCGTTTTCGGCTCTTAAAATTGCTAACAAACGATGTGACGGAATACGATTTAACGACTCATTCCAATCAAAATAGTCTTTATATTTTTGTGCTTTATCTTCTTCTTGTTTTGAATTTATTACTTTCGTAGAAATTATTGCGTAGCGTTCTAATTGCCAACGAATATTGTTTCTTATATCGGTTCTTTCATTAATCCATTCGGCAATAATATAACGAGCTCCTTCTAAAGCATTTTCTTCATTTTCAACATTATCATTTAAATATTTTGAAGCAACGTATTCAATATTTTCAGCTCGTTGACTCATAATAATTTTAGCCAAAGGCTCTAAGCCATTTTTTCTGGCAGTTTCTGCTTTGGTTTTTCGCTTTTTCTTATAAGGAAGGTAAATATCTTCTAAGCTAGTGAGATCTTTTGTCGACAATATTTTTAGTTTTAACTCGTCGGTTAAAACCTCTTGTTCTTCCAGTGACTTTAAAATAGAAGTTTTACGTTTTTCTAAGTCTTCAAATAGGTTTTTATACTTAACAATGTCAGCTATTTGAACCTCATCTAAATTTCCTGTTTTTTCTTTTCTATAACGAGATATAAACGGAACGGTACAATCTTGATTTAGTAATTCAACAGTATTTTGAATTCCCTTTTCAGGGAAATTGGTTTTAGATTGAATAAAGTTTATGAGTTGCATTATTTTGTTTTAAAAATTCACGGGGTGACTAAATTTAAACTCAATGTAGTCACCCCGTGAATGATAATTAGTATTTTAAAAGAGATTCCGCTATGCAGTGTTATTAGTCCAACTAACACTTTTAAATTTCATTCAAAAGTAAGTTTCATTAACTCACACTTTCCCCATTTTTTATGCCTTCTTTTTCAGGTTCAATAAATGCTAATTTACCATCAGGTGTATCGGTCATTAAAATCATACCTTGGCTTTCAACGCCTCGTAATTTTCGTGGTGCTAAATTGACTAAAACGGTTACTTTTTGTCCAATGATATCTTCGGGTTTAAAGCTCTCGGCAATACCACTTACTATAGTTCGAATATCAATTCCAACATCAACTTTTAGTTGTAATAATTTTTTAGTTTTAGGAATTTTCACAGCTTCTAAAATAGTACCAACTCTAATATCTAATTTGGTAAAATCATCAAACTCAATAGTTTCTTTTTGAGGTTCAACCATCTTGTTTTCAGCTTCATTAGCTAGTTTTGTTGCTTCTAACTTATCTAGCTGAGCTTGAATTTCCTGATCTTCAATTTTAGCAAACAATAATTCTGCTTTGCCGATTTGGTGACCTGAAGGTAATAGCGTTTTTGCGGTGGAAACATCACTCCAATGAGATGCTGAAACAAGTTCAGCATGACGAAGGATAGTTTTTAATTTTTTACTGGTAAACGGTAAAAAAGGTTCTGATAAAATTGATAAACCCGCTGCAATTTGTAGAGCGACATACATAATTGTTTGCACTCTTTCAGGGTTTTCTTTAATCACCTTCCAAGGTTCTTCATCAGCTAAATATTTATTTCCCAAACGAGCTAAATTCATCAATTCAGATAAGGCTTCCCTAAATCGATATCTTTCAATTGAACTTGAAATAATTGTAGGAAATTTGCTCAGCTTTTTTAAAGTTTGTAAATCAACTTCAGTTAGTTTATCGGACTTAGGTACAACTCCATCATAGTACTTGTTAGTTAAAACAACCACACGATTAATAAAGTTTCCAAAAATAGCAACGAGTTCATTATTATTTCTTGCCTGAAAATCTTTCCAGGTAAAATCATTATCTTTTGTTTCAGGGGCATTTGCAGTTAAAGCATAGCGTAAAACATCTTGTTTGTCAGGAAAATCTTGCAAGTATTCATGTAGCCAAACTGCCCAATTTTTTGAAGTAGAAATTTTGTTTCCCTCTAAATTTAAAAACTCATTTGCAGGAACGTTTTCGGGCAAAATATAACTTCCTTCAGCTTTTAACATGGCAGGAAAAATAATACAATGAAAAACAATATTATCTTTTCCTATAAAATGAAGTAATTTGGTGTCTTTATCTTTCCAATAAGGTTCCCAATCTTTTCCCTCACGCTTTGCCCATTCTTTAGTTGATGAAATATATCCGATAGGAGCATCAAACCAAACGTACAAAACTTTACCTGTAGCACCTTCAACGGGTACAGGAATTCCCCAATCTAAATCACGTGTTACGGCTCTTGGCTTTAAACCATCATCTAACCATGATTTTACTTGCCCCAATACATTGGTTTTCCAATCATTTTTATGATCTACAACAATCCATTCTCGTAACCATTTTTCGTATTCATTCAAAGGTAAATACCAATGTTTTGTTTCTTTTAATGAAGGAACATTTCCAGTAATAGCCGATTTAGGATTAATTAAATCGGTTGCATTATGACTGGTACCACATTTTTCGCATTGGTCGCCATAACTTTCTTCGTTCCCACATTTCGGACAAGTACCAATAATAAATCTATCTGCTAAAAATTGATTGGCTTCTTTATCGTAAAATTGTGCTGAAGTTTCTTCAATAAATTTACCATCATCATATAATTTTTTAAAAAAATCAGATGCAGTATCATGATGAATTTTTGCTGAGGTTCTAGAATAATTATCAAAAGTAATTCCAAATTCCGCGAAAGCGTTTTTAATAATACCATGATATTTATCAACCACTTCTTGTGGTGTAATCCCTTCTTTTTTAGCTTTTAAAGTGATGGGAACTCCATGCTCATCTGAACCACAAACAAAAGCAACATCTTTATTGTTTAATCGTAAATATCTTGCATAAATATCTGCCGGCACATAAACACCTGCTAAATGACCAATATGAACTGGTCCGTTTGTGTAAGGTAAGGCAGCGGTAATGGTATATCTTTTTGGATTTTGCATGAAATTAATTTAAGACCACAAAAGTAAGAAAAAGAGAAAACATTATATTTTTTATTTTTAAAATTCTCTTTTGACCTTATTAATCTCACTTTTTAAAATAATTATCTATTTTAGCTAAAACTTTTCAAATCATATCTATGAAATTTTCTTTTAGAATTTTACTGTTAATTACAGTGTTTATATCGATTCCATTATTTTCGCAAAATGATACCGAAGTAGCAATTACTCGTGATTTGGTAAAACCAGCAAATTTAAAAAAGGGAGATACCATAATTATTTTATCACCTGCTGGAAGAATAAAAGATAAAACTTCGGTCGATGCCGGAATTGAATTAGCAAATCATTGGGGTTTGGTAGTGTTTTTCGGAAATCATATGCTTTCACAAGACAACACTTTTGCTGGTACTGATGAACAAAGAACGGAAGATTTACAAAAGGCATTAGACGATCCGAGTATTAAGGCAATTTGGAGTGCAAGAGGAGGTTATGGAGCAGTAAGAATAATAGATGATTTAGATTTTACAAAATTTGTAGACAATCCGAAATGGATTATTGGGTATTCAGATATTACCGTTTTACATAATAAAGTTCATGAATTAGGTTTTCAAACTATTCATGGTCAAATGCCATTAACTTTAGATTTAAAAGATTCTACACAAAAAGCATCAATTGTTAGTTTGTACAAGGCTTTGTTTGGTAAAAAGTTGGCGTATAAATTAACATCTTCAAAATATAATAGATCAGGAGAAAGCATTGGGCAATTGGTTGGCGGCAACCTTTCTTTGGTTTATAGTTTGTTAGAATCGGATATTTCTTTAAAAATGGATAATAAAATCTTGTTTATAGAAGATGTTGGAGAGGCATTGTATCATATTGATAGAATGATGATTAGTTTGAAAAGAGCGGGTTATTTTAAAAATTGTAAAGGATTAATCGTAGGAGATTTTAGATTGAAAAAAAATGAAGGAAACGGGTTTGGAAAAACTTTAGAAGAAATTGTTTTAGAAGCTATTGAAGGAACTGATTTTCCTGTAGTTTTTAATTTTCCTGCTGGCCATATTGATGATAATCGTGCTTTAATTTTAGGAGATTATGTTGAGTTAAAAGTTAACGAGAAAAAGACAAAAATTATCTTTAGATAAATAAAAAGGTAAAAATTTTGATGTTAGAATAAGGGAACAAAGAATAGATTTTACAATTTAAAAAAATGGCAGAGCATAATGAACTTGGTAAATTTGGAGAGCAATTGGCTGTTGATTTTTTGATTAAAAAAGGATATAAAATCAAAGAAAAAAATTGGCGATTTCAAAAGGCTGAAGTTGACATTATT
>DAOVTC010000007.1 GCA_030633285.1 Flavobacteriaceae bacterium | reverse complement strand
GGTTCTCCTTTGCCATATTCAGCTATAAATGCTGTAGGCATTCCTGCAATGCCTTTAGTTATAGTAAACCCTTCATCAAATAATGTTTTTTGTAATAAATTAACACTTTTTTCTTCTTGATATCCCATTTCTGCATAATTCCATATTTTTTGAGCAATTATGCCATATGAATTTTTTTTACTGTTTAATTCATTTAAAATATCTTTTTTGTTATTTTGACTAAAAATGGCAATAGAACTTAATAAAATAGCTATTCTTAATATATTTTTATTCATGTTGAAGGGTTTAATATTCAGTGAAATAAATGTAATAAAAATATAAGACGAACTTAAAATAAATAGAATTTTTTATTTCGTTTTAGAAAATTATAATAAAATGGGAAAAAGGATTTATTTCTTCCTAAAATAAATTACAATAGGAACTCCATTAAAATCATATATTTCACGCAATTTATTCTCGAGATATCTCTTGTATGGATCTCTAACATATTGTGGTAAATTGGCAAAAAACACAAACTGAGGTGTATTTGTTGGTAACTGCATACAATACTTAATTTTCACAAATTTACCTTTGTATGCAGGAGGAGAATATTGTTTGATAACCTCTAACATGGTCTCATTTAATTTGCTAGTTGCAATTTTGTTTTTTCTATTTTCAAATACTTGAACTGCTGTTTCTATAGCTTTAAAAACTCTTTGTTTGGTTAAAGCTGATATAAAAATTATTGGTACATCAGTAAAAGGGGAAATTTCTTGTTTAATATTTTCTTCAAACTGTTTGGTGGTATGGGTGTCTTTTTCAACTAAATCCCATTTATTAACCAAAATAACAATACCTTTTTTATTCTTTTCAGCAAGCCAAAAAATATTTTGATCTTGTCCTTCAAACCCTCTTGTTGCATCAATAATTAAGATACAAACATCACTATGCTCAATTGCTCTTACAGAGCGCATAACAGAATAAAATTCTAGATCGTTTTTTACTTTTGATTTCTTTCTAATTCCGGCTGTATCCACTAAATTAAATTCAAATCCAAAACGATTATATTTTGTGTCACTTGAATCACGTGTAGTACCAGCTATATCAGTGACAATGTATCTGTCTTCACCAATAAGGGCATTGATAAAAGATGATTTTCCTGCATTTGGTCTACCTACAATTGCAAATCTGGGTAAATTATCATCAAGAACTTCTTCTTTCTCAGGAAGAGCTTCAACGATAGCATCTAATAATTCACCTGTTCCGCTTCCGTTGATGCTAGCAATAGTATAATAATTTCCTAAGCCGAGTGAATAAAATTCTACAGCATCAGTATCTCTTTTGGCATTATCGACTTTATTTACTACTAGAAAAATAGGTTTTTTAACTTTTCGGAGTAAATTTGCAACGGCTTCATCCATTCCTGTGACTCCACTTTCAACATCTACCATAAAAATAATAGCATCGGCTTCATCAATTGCCAATTCAACCTGTTTGTCAATTTCAACTTCAAAAACATCATCACTTCCCACAACATAACCTCCCGTATCAATTACAGAAAATTCTTGACCATTCCAATCTGTTTTACCATAATTTCTGTCACGAGTAACACCACTAACAGCATCAACAATAGCCTCTCTTCGCTGAACTAAGCGATTGAAAAGTGTTGATTTTCCAACGTTTGGTCTTCCTACAATTGCAACTATATTTCCCATTTAAACTTTAATAAATTCGCTGCAAAGATAAGCATTGCTTTCAAAATTCATAAAACTTAATGTAATGATTTCATTTTAAGATAATTTTATATATTTAAGGACTACTAAAACTAAATTGATGAATAAACCGATACACAATAACCAAATAAACAAGATTTTACTAAAACCTAGATTTAAAATTGAAGTGAATGAAAGCGAAGAAGATATTTTAAATAAATTCAAAGATGCTTTAGAAAATAAAGAATATAAACATCGTGGAAAAATTATTAATCATCATATTGTAATTGATGTGTCAGATAAAGAAGATCATTTTTGGTCACCTCAATTGCATGTAGAAATTGAAAAAGATAAAAATAAAAAGACTATTGTTAAAGGAGTTTTAGGTCCGAAACCTCAAGTATGGACATTCTTTATGTTTTTACACTTTGCAGTTTTTGTAGCATTTTTTGTTTTTTTAGTGATATTTTATACCAATTGGAGTTTAAATCAAGATTATTATTTTGCTATGATTATGTGTATAATTATGCCAATTGTTTGGGTTGTTTTGTATTTTGTTGGTCAACTTGGTAAAAAATTCGGGTATAACCAAATGGTTGAATTACACGAGTTTTTGATGTATACTGTTCAAAAAAGAGATTAAGTAAATCTAGTCAATTTCAAAAATAGGGTCACAAGGGATTTTTAAGGATGTAATTACAAATTGTTCATTTTTAATATTCTTAAAAGAAAAATTATTAGGATATAATAATTTAAGTCTTTCTTTTAAGTTGCTCAATTCCATTTTATTGTTGTTGAAGTAGTTAGGCTCACTTATCTTTCCATTATTTTTAATTAAGATTAAAAGAGTTTTATTTTTTTTCGAAATATTGATACTTATTTCTAATGGAACTATATTAGAAGATAAACCATATTTAATTAAGTTTTCAATTATTGGTTGTAAAAGCATAATAGGCATTAAGCAATTTTTAACTTTATCTTCATAGCTTAATTTAATTATTAGCTGTTCATCAAATCTTGCTCTTAAAATATTAATATATTTATTAGTTAATATAATCTCTTCTTGAATAGGTATTAAATTTTTATCTTTTAATTTTAAAGTGTCTCTTAAATAATCTCCTAAATCTGCAGTTGTATTTTGAGCTAAAAGCACATCATTATTCATTAATGAAGATATAGTGTTTAAGCCATTAAATAGAAAATGAGGATGTATTTGTGCCCTCAATACGCTTAACTTACTTTTTGTTAAATTATCGTTCAACCTTTTGGTCTTGTTATTTGAAAATTTTAATTTATCAATATAAAATAGTGCATAAAAAACGCCAACTATTGAAAAATAGATTAAAAAATTTGAATCAATTGAATTGATATAGTAATTTGAAAAGGCATTAAATGTAAATCGAAAATTAGGAATAAGTGTATTTTGAAACAAGGCGAAGCCTAAAAATAAAAAAACACCTAAAAATGCTGCTAAAATTAAATGTACACAAACGGTTTTAAGTTGTGAAATTTTATTATTGAGCATTTTTTTACATGAGAAAATAATTATTGATGTAAAAATTAATACCAAAAAGTATTTGATTAAATAATTTTCTAAAATAAAATTAAACCAATTTGGGGAGGAGTAAAAACTATTACTTACTAAAACTCTTTTTAAAATATTAAAAAAAGTAAAAACAGAATAAAACCCAACAATAATTAAAAAGGTCTTATTGATATTTGTTTTTTTTATTTTATTTAAATAAAGCAAAGGCTTGTTGAGAATAATTAATTAAACATCTGTTTGTATATTATCAAAGACGTGTTGATTATAAAATGATTACATCAATTATTGTTAAATTATTGTGAAAAAGTGTTAAACTTGTGTAATTTGGCTTCAGCAATTTGAAAAGGGATGCTAATTTGAGTGATAACACCTTTATTTAAATCTAAATTTTTCATGCTGTATAGGTAGTTGTTTTTATATATAGTGTCTAATCTGTTAATTGTATTTTTTATTCCAACCCCTAATTTTTGTAATTCGCTTATAGAATTGTTGATTTTTTTCCCATTATTTATAATTTCTATAATTAATTGATTTTCTTTTTTATAAATATTGAGTTTAATTTTTAAAAAGATATGATTATATGAGTATCCATGTTTAAAAGAATTTTCGAGAATAGGCTGAATAAGCATACTAGGTATTAATACATTTTCTAAACCTTCTTGAATTATTACCTCAATATCAAGATGATCATAAAAACGGATTGATTTAATATTGATATATTTTTTTAAGAGGTTTAATTCTTGTTCTAATGAAATAAGAGGATCTTCTTTTAATTCAATGATTTCTCTTAACAAATCACTTAAATCAACTATAGTATTTTTAGCTTTAGATTTGTCAATATCAATCAAAGATGAAATGGTGTTTAAAGTATTAAATAAAAAATGTGGATGTAGTTTTTCAGTTAAAACCTTCATCTTGGTTTCTGTCAATTGTGTTTTTAAGTTGATTTTTTGTTTTTCAATTTTTTCAATTTTTTGAATGTGGTAATAGCTGTAAATGATGCCTATCATTGAAAAATAGATTAAAAAATTAACAACAATATTTTGCATAAAATGATGAAAAGAAATGTTATCAATTGCATTTTCTATATTGATTTGACCAATTAAGAATAAAGTTAATGAAGATAAAAAATAAATAAACCATCCAATAAAAAAAGAAAAGAAAGCGTGTATCCATAAAACAAATTTAAAAGGCTTAAAAATTAATACTTTTTTAGCTGCATATGCCATTAAAATCATAAATAGCATAACATATACCCAATCAATAATATAGATTTGGCATATGACTCTTACCCAATTAATTTGCTCTAATGGTGTATCTTTTTGATTTAAAAAGTAAACTTTTTTTAAAAAGGCAAGAACCTCGACAATTGTATAGAAAATCGCCAAAATTTTAAGCAGCTTTATGTCAATATATTTTTTCAATGCTTATAATCCCATTTTACTTAAAAAATCTTTTTTATAGCTTTTGCTTATTCTAAATAATTTATTATCAGTCATTTTTGCATCAATTTCTCCATAACTAGAATTGATTAGTTCTGATAAATAATTTAAATTTATTATAGTTGAACGGTGAATTCTAATAAAGAAATCATGGTTTAATTCTTCAATTAAATTACTAAGAGACTCTCTTAATAAGTGTTTTTTATCTTCAGTAAAAATTTCGGCATAATAACCAGAAGCTGAAATATATTTGATATTTTTTGTATTGATAAAACTGATTTTATTACCTAATTTGATTGGCAGCCTTTTTTTTGATTGATTGATTTTTGTTAAATTTTGTTTGTCAGGTGTTTGTATATAGTTTAGCAAATGATCCATTTTTTCATCAAAACCATCAAAAGTATCATTTTTAAAATGCTCAATTATTTTATGTACAGATTTGTAAAAACGTTCATCTTTAAATGGTTTTAACAAATAATCAAATGCAAAATATTCAAATGCCTTTAATGCATAATTATCAAATGCAGTAACAAAAATAACTTTAGGTTTTAAATTTATTTTTTCAAGAACTTCAAAACCATTCATATCTTTCAATTGAATATCTAAAAACAGCAAATCAGGTTCAGTCTTATTGATTGTTTTAATTGCTTCTTGACCCGTTTTGCATTGACAAATGATTTCAATTTCAGGAACATCTTCTAATAAGTTAGCCAATCGTAATCTTGCCAGAGGTTCATCATCAATTATTAAAGTTTTTAATTTCATTTTTAAATTTTAATAGGACATGTATGTTGTAAAACTAATGAAAATATACTTTTTACAATAATAATAGGTAATAGTGTAAATATCATTAAAATCATTATTAGTGTATTTTATGTCATAAATCTAGTCATTAATATCATTATAAAGTTATTTCACATCTTTAAAAATATTTTTAAGCAACGCTATTAATGTTTTTGAATCAGTATTTATTTTAAAAACATAGTGAACTGATATGTAGTTGATTATAATTTCTTTTTTTTCTTTTTTTTAACATTTTCTTTTATGACTCGAATTTTATATTTAAATGTAAATACAATCTTGTTTTTTGTAACTCTACATCAAATACTAGCTTGTTGGCTTCAATGTGAGAAATTTAAAGCAGTATCTAAGTTACTTTAGCTTGGATTAATAATTTAAATATTTATAAATGAAACATGGAAACAATTTTGTGATTTTTATTTTGCTAATACTATTTTCCTTTAGCAATATACTAGCACAAGAAAGAATTATTTCAGGAAATGTCACAGGTGAATCAGGTCCGCTACCTGGTGTTAGTGTGATAATTGATGGTACAACAATTGGTACAGAAACAGATTTTGATGGCAATTATACCATTAATGCCAAAGAAGGAGATGTACTTCAATTTAGTTTTATTGGAATGGCAACAGTAAAACGTACAATTGGAGGTGATAACATCATAAATTTAGTAATGGTTGTCGATGACAATACACTTGATGAGGTTGTTGTAACAGCATTTGGTATTCAAAGAAATTCAAAAAAATTGGCTTACGCTGTTAGTAAAGTTGACACTGATGAAATTCTTGAAAATTCAGAACCTGATTTGGTTCGTTCACTTGCGGGTAAAGTTGCTGGGGTTAATGTTAATATTTCAACAGGTGTTGCTGGAGCTTCTAATCAAATTAATATTAGGGGTGCAACAAATATAGGTGGCGCAAGCCAACCACTAATCATTGTTGATGGTATTGCTTATGACAATAGTCAAGTAACTACATCTAGTCAAACTACAGGAGGAGGTGGTTATGAATCAGGGTTATCTACTTTAGACCCTAATAATATAGCATCTATTAATGTTCTTAAAAGTGCTGCTGCTGCTGCATTATATGGTTCTAGAGCAACCAATGGTGTTATAGTAATAACAACTAAAACAGGTGCTTCAGGTGGAGCATTAGTAAATAAAAAAATGAGTATTAGTATTAGTTCAGGTACTATTTTTGAAAAAATTGCAAATTTACCTGAGTATCAAAATACTTATGGTAATGGTGTAAACTTTTCATATGTAAATGCAAATGGTTCATGGGGACCAAGATTTGACTCTTTAGAAACCATACCAACATGGCCAAATATCTTAAACGCATTTCCAGAAATAGGCCCAACAGTTCCTTATGAGGCTCAACCAGATAATGTAGAGAGCTTATTCAAAACAGGAATGATTAATGAAAATTCGATTAATATATCTTATGGAGGTCAAGATGGGAATTTTAGTGTTACTTTATCTGATTTAGATCAAGAAGGTTATATACCTTTTAATACATATGATAGAACTTCTATAGCAGTTGGAGGTAATTTTAATTTGTCAAATGGTTTTAATATTGGTGCATCAATAAGCTATTCTGATACGGAACAAGTTGGTGGTTTTTTCGGAAATAATCAATTTGCAGGATCAGCTTCATCATTTGCAAGAGCATTGTGGTTAGGTAGAACCTGGGATACGTCTTTGCCTTTTGAAGATCCAGCAACGGGAGCTTCTTTAACTCCAAATAATGGCTGGGATCACCCATTATGGTCATGGAAACACGATCAAATTACTACAGATACTGACAGAACTGTAATTAATGCAAACATTGGTTATAAATTTAATGACCATATTAATGCATCTTTTAGAGTTGGTTTTAATAAATACGACTTAAAAAGAAAACAAATACGTGACATTGGTTCTAGAGCAAATAACGGACTTGGCTCTATAACAACCGATAATTTTATAAATGAAGATTTAGAATCTACATTTTTATTAAACTTTAATTATGATTTAACAGAAAGTTTAAAATTAAATGCAATCACAGGTGTAAATACTTTACAAAATACTACCAAGCGAGATGCGTACTCGGGTACGACTTTTATTTCACCAGATATATTTACAATGGCTAATGCTGTTAATGTATCAAATTTAACTGATACTTATTCTAGATCTAGAAATATTGGTGTTTTTGGAGATATCAGTCTATCTTTCAAAGAGTTTTTATTTTTAAATGTAACAGGAAGAAATGATTGGAGTTCAACTTTGCCTGAGGATAACAATTCTTATTTCTACCCATCAGTTAGTATGTCATTAATACTCACAGAGGCATTAAATATGGAAAGTGATATATTATCCTATGCTAAAATAAGAGCTGGTTATGCTTCCGTTGGTAGTGATGCTCCTGCAGAATTTTTAAATAGAACTTTCTCGGTAGGAAATCCTTATAATGGTATTCCAGTTATTGGTAATAGAACTTCATTAGGAGATACTGAGATTACACCCCAATTCACAGACGAATTAGAAATAGGTACAGACTTAGAATTCTTTAACAGAAGAATTGTTGTAGATTTTAGTTGGTATAAAAAAGTAACAACCGATTTAATTTCACCTGTGAGTGTACCAGAATCAAGTGGTTTTTCAACTTTTAATACTAACATTGGTGAAATTGAAAATACAGGGGTTGAAATTGGTTTGATATTAGTGCCTATAAAAACAGATAATTTTAAATGGAATATTTTTACAACCTTCAGTAATAATAAAAATGAAGTAACTGAATTGGTTGATGGTTTAGAAAGAATTCAGTTTGATCCAAATCAAGTTTCTCACGCCATTGTTGGCGAACCTTTTGGAGTATTCTTTGGTTCAAAATTTGCTCGTGATGCTGATGGTAATTATCTAATTAATCAAGCAGGTGGTGGAATAGTACAAGATTTAGAAAATGGAATTGTAGGAGATCCAAACCCTGATTTCAGAATGAGTATGATTAATACAATTTCGTATAAAGGATTGTCTCTTCGTGTTCAATTTGATTGGAAAGAAGGAGGTGATGTTCATTCAAATAGTATAAATTCATTATTAGGTAGAGGAGTTACAAAAGATACTGAAGATAGAGAACGAACATTTGTAATACCAGGATTTTATGGTGATAATGCAGGTAATCCAATCTTAGATGCTAATGGAAATCAAATTCCAAATACCACGCAAATTGATATGAACGAGTTATATTTTTCACCAGCAGGAGGTAATACTTTTGGTATTAATACTGTAGATGAAGGACATGTATATGATGGTACGGTTTATAGAATGAGAGAGATTAGTTTACTATATGACTTACCTACCAAGTGGATAGAAAAAACACCTTTTGGAAAAATTAGTTTTAGTGTTTTAGCAAATAATCTATGGTACTTTGCACCGAATGTTCCTAAATACACAAATTTTGACCCTGAGGTTTCAGCTTTCGGATCTTCAAGAATTCAAGGTGTTGAAATTGATTCAGCTCCAACTTCAAAAAGATACGGTTTTAAAATTAATTTAACTTTTTAATAAATAAAACATGAAAAATATAAAATATATAAAATACTTTAAACATGTTTTGATAATGCTTGTTGTAGCGTTTTCTTTCACTGCTTGTGATGAGTATTTAGATGTAGATACGGATACAGATAGTCCTACTACTGCACCTTTAAACCAACTTCTAACTAATATCGAGGTAGCTGTTGGTGCTTCAATGGACTTTCAATTTTATAGTGGAGATATGACACAAGTTTATACCCACCAATTAACTGCAAGAGAAGAGCAAGATCAATATGGAACGAAGGCCGATAATGTACTTCTTGCTAATGATTGGTCAAATACTTATTTGTCTCTTACAGATATTGAAACATTAATTAGCCAAGCAACTGAAAGTGGAGACTTAGTATATGTAGGAATTGCTCAAGTATTAAAAGCATACATGATGTCATTGGCAGTTGATCTTTGGGGAGATGTTCCTTTTTCTGAAGCAACCTTACTTGAAGAAGGAATAGTTAGTCCGGTTTTTGATAATCAAGAGGCTATATATCAAATCATCCTTACTTTAATTGATAGTGGTAAAACTAATATTAATAGTGGTGAAGGATTGTTGACGCCAACAACTGATGACTTGTTTTACGGAGGGTCTATTACGAAATGGACAAAATTTTCTAATACATTAAAATTAAAACTATTTAATCAAATAAGATTATCTACGATATTCAATTCAGCTGACTTTAATGCTTTGGTATCTGAAAATAATTTCTTTACAGGAATTTCAGATGATTTTCAATTTGTTCACACGGCTAATCAAGCCCCTTCAGATGAACGAAATAGATTGTTTTTAAATTCTTATGGTGGAGCACAAGTAACCAATTATATTAGTCCTTGGTTTTATGAAATATTAAAAGGAATGAATCCAAATATTCATACAGGGAACCCAGATCCTAGAATACCTTATTATTGGGCCAATCAATTGGTAGCAGGTCAATTTCCTAGAGATCAAGGTGATTTAATAACAGGTGATCCTAATGCAGATTATTGGGATAGTTCAACAGGGTTTTTCTCTATTCGATTTGGTAGTATAGGCCCAGATAGGGATCATGCTGTACAAACTGATGCTACTTTTCCAGGCATATTTGTTTGTGGGGGCCGATATGATGACGGGCAAGGATTTGCTAGAACAATTAATAGCGGAACAGGTGTGGTACCTAGGCGGATGTTAACCTATGATGAATTTTTATACATTCAAGCTGAACTGATACAAGTAGGTTTAATGACAGGCGATGTTGGTGCGAAATTATCTGAAGCAATGACAGTAAGTTTTGCAAAAGTTGATTTGGTTGTAGCAGGTACTGGAACTTCACAAAATGTACCAATATTAAGTGGTTCACAAGAGGTTTTAGATTTTATTGCAAATGTTAATGCTGAGTTTGCAGGAGCAAGCGCTGACAAAAAGTTAGAAATTATAATGACTCAAAAATGGACAGCAACATTTGGAGATTCTATGGATCAATATAATGATTACCGACGAACAGGTTATCCAATTTTAGCTAATCCTAATGGTTCTTCTCCAGAGTATCAATTAGATAACGGTGATGGTTGGCCACTTGATGATACACAAACTGTTTTAAATAATGGATTTCAAACTTCGTTTTTTTGGCCACAAAGAGAGTTGAATCTTAATCAAAATGCACCTGGTCAAAAAGATCCAACAGCATATAAAATATTTTGGGACAATAACTAATAAAAAATAAAATTATGAAAAAAATAAAAATCATATTACTAACATTAGTAATAATATTTGGGGTTTCTTGTGATGATGATGGAGGTTCGTCATTCATACCCTTAAATGATGGAGCTGTTCCAGATATGGCAAAAGATGCTTCTTTTGATCAAATTATAGATCTTGTAAAAGTTATTAATGGAGATCCTGTTAATATTGGGTTTAATGCAAAAGTTGCTCAAGGTAACCCTGCTTCTACCGATATTGTAGGGTTTTATAAAACCCTAGCAGGACCAGTTTATATCGCAGTTTTGTTTAGCAATGTAACATTACCTCAAGATTTTACCATGAGTACAGATGATATTGTTGCAGCTTTTGCTGAACTTACTAGTACGGATGATATCTTATTAGGGGATGTATTAACCATTTCTACAAGATTTACAATGTCAGATGGAACGGTATTAAATATAATTAATGATGATGGAACAAGTAATACTGGAACAAATATTCAAACAACCGTGTTGTTTACAACTTTAATTAATTACCCTGTTTCTTGTCCGTCTGACTTGGGTGGAGAATATACTGTGGTTAGTAATGGTATGTCTACAGATGGTGGTCCAACTCCAGATGAAAACCCATTGGTTAATTTTTCTTATGACATTGTTTTAACAGATAATGGAGGAGGAAGTTATTCCATATCAGATGGTGTTGCGGGTGTTTACATTTTATGGTATGACATTTACGGGTATACATTTGAAACTATTGGTAATTTTACAGATATCTGCGGAAATTTAGGTGGCTCTTGGTTTGATGCATTTGGAGCCGAAATTAGGTTAACAGGTGTTGACAACGGTGATGGTACTTTAACCGTTCATTGGGAAAATGATTTTGGCGATTATGCCGATGCTGTTTATACCAAAAAATAGACCTTATTTATAAGTGTAAATTAAATAACCATCAAAATTTCTTTTTGATGGTTATTTAGTTTTGATATATATAAAATAAGTATTTATCTTTTAAGCTAAATATTAATAAATATTTAAAAAATAAGATGTTTCACATCAAAATAAAAGCCGTTTACATCTTAACAAGTATAAGTAGCAATATTCTAACTTAACTTAGTATCACTATTACACAAGACTTTGTTTTCAATTGTGTAATTTATTTGAATTAATTTTATAAAAGCCGAGAGTCATTAACTCGGCTTTTTAAGTGTTATAAATTTTCTAAGATGACTGCCATTTCCTTCTGTAACTCCAAAGCTTTTTTCTTAGCTTTTTCGGCAAAGTCTTTACCATTAGAAGCGTAAATAATACCTCTTGATGAGTTTATTAAAAGACCAACATCATTATTTAATCCGTAATTACAAACTTCATGTAAACTTCCACCTTGAGCACCAATACCGGGGACTAGTAAAAAATGATTGGGAACAATTTTTCTAATTTTTTTAAAATACTCAGGGCGAGTAGCACCAATTACATACATTAATTGGTTACTGTTTTTCCAGTATAAAGATTGTTGTATAACTTTTTCGTATAGCGTATTTCCGTTTTTATCTTTTAAAATTTGAAAATCAAGTCCACCAACATTTGAAGTTAGAGCTAAAAGTATTGTGAATTTATCCGCAAAAGCAAGAAAAGGCTCTACAGAATCACTTCCCATATATGGCGCAACTGTCATAGAGTCAAAATTCAAGTCGTCAAAAAACGCTTTAGCATAACGAGAGGAAGT
>DAOVTC010000087.1 GCA_030633285.1 Flavobacteriaceae bacterium | reverse complement strand
TTTCTATATAGAATCTTATTTTCTGAATATGTAGCAGGAATTTCTGACGGTGCTACCATTTTAGATTTATCATCTCCTGCATCTGCCAAAATTTGTTTCTGTTCATCCGTTAAATCCTGTTGTACGGTTTTATTTTTAGAATCTGTTTCATTATAATATTTTACACCAATCTGTAATTTTTCAGAATTAAATGTTGCCCCATCATAAGTTAAAAAACGTGTGTAGTTTCTATCAGCAATTTGATATTCAACTGTAAACCGCAAATTAGATGTTACAATATAAATTGTTGTAAAAGTTATTTCTCCTGTATTATAATCAATCATATAATCATAATCTTCTCCTCTTTTCAATAAAACGCCATTGGCATAAACCCTTTCACTACCGGAAACCATAAAAATAAATTGCTCGTTTTCAGGACCTAAAATTTTATATGGACCTTGATTCCCTTCTAATCCATTAAAGTTGTAACTACTATATCTACCTCTTACCAATGCGCCTGAGGCAAAAATATTGGTTTGGGCATTATCATGATCTAACTTTGCATTAACAGAAATACCCGAAATCTTTTTCTGAAATTGCATAAAATAACTATTCGTATTTGCTAAGTCAATATCACCTGCCCTTATTGACCAATTTTTACTAAACAACTCAATATATACTCTATCAAACTCATCTAATCGTTGCGTGTAACCACCACTCTGTAAAGGGATTTCATTGTCAGTTATTGAAGCCCTGATTCCAACATTTTTAGATAATTTACCTTCAATTTGTAAATTAAAATTTGAATTCACTACAGCATCTTGGTTATTCCCTACAGTAACCCCTCTTGACAAACTTCCACTAGTATGTAATCCATCAAAAGGTTTAAAATATTTATTTTTATTATTACTTTGATAACGGTATAATAATGCATCATCTGTTGCTTGAGGCACTATTAAATTCTTGTCAAAAACAGTATATGATTTTGTTAAAAAATCTGGTAAAGCTTGATATTCTACTTTGATTTCATGCATAGAATCTTTAATAGATTTATTTAAAATTAGATGTGCTTTTAAAAAATCAACCTTAAAATGTATTGCATCTATTTCTAGATTATCAGCATTGTACACTTTAAAATAATAAGAATTAATACTAAGAGAATCCAATTGAATTGTATCATTCAATGTTGTAAATATTTTAGTTTTCACTCTATTAGGCTTATTTTGCCCATAAGCAACAAAACCTATTAAAATGGTAATAAAAACTAAAACATTCTTCATCAAAACTATTTAAAGAGTTAACAAAAATAGAGGAAAATATTTAGGCATAAAATTAAAACAAAGAAGTTTGTTTTGTTGGGTTTTCATGCTCTAATAACCATTTTTTCCGCCAAAGTCCACCAGCATATCCTGTTAATGAGCCATCACTACCAATTACTCTATGACAAGGAATGATAATCCATATAGGGTTTTTACCATTTGCTGAAGCTATTGCACGGATCGCTTTCACATTACCCATCTTTTTTGATTGATCTAGATATGATGTAGTTTTTCCATAAGGAATTCTTTGCAATTCATTCCATACATTTTGCTGAAAATCAGTTCCCTGTGGGTTTAATTTTAAATCAAAGGAAGTCCGTTTTTTTTGAAAATATTCATCCAACTGATGCACACAACCCTTTAAAGATTTTGGAGTGTTTGAAGTTGGTGATATTTTTTCATCTATTACTGAAACTGAAATAATTCCATCATCATTTCCAATAATTTTAGCCGTACCAATTGGAGTTTTATAAAAGGTAATGTCTTGTTTCATTTTAATAGAATTAAAAAATTATCAAATACCAAAAACATCTATGGAGTTTTGTGTGGTTTTCTTAGCAATTTCTTGGGGTGTTAGTTTATAAATATCTACTAATTTATCCAAAATATTTAATAAATAACTACTTTCATTTCTTTTTCCTCGATAAGGAGTTGGAGCTAAATAAGGTGAATCTGTTTCTAAAACAATATTTTTTATAGAGATTTCATTCAAGAATTGATCAATTTTCCCATTTTTAAAAGTGACTACACCTCCAATTCCTAATTTCATACCATAAGAAATTGCTTGCTTGGCTTGCTCTAAATTTCCTGTAAAACAATGAAATATTCCAAAAAGATCATCAGATTTTTCTTCTTCTAAAATTTCAAAAATTTCATCAAAAGCATCTCTACAATGAATTACAATAGGTAAGTTATTTTCTTTAGCCCATGCTATTTGTATTTTAAAAGCATCTTGTTGTTTTTGTAGAAAAGATTTATCCCAATACAAATCAATTCCAATTTCACCAACAGCATAAAATTTTCTTTCTTTTAATAACTTTTCTACAATTACCAGTTCTTCCTTAAAGTTCTCTTTTACATGGGTAGGATGCAACCCTGTCATCAAAAAAATATTTTTAGGAAACTGCTTTTCCAGTTCAAACATAGCTTGATAATAAGTTGAATCAATTGCCGGAATAAAAAACCGCGTGATATTATTGCCAATTGCTCTTTGGATAACTTCATTCCTATCGTCTTCAAATTGTTCAACGTATAAATGTGTATGTGTATCTGTTAAAATCATTTTACAAATATAACATAGATTAAAAAAATATTAGAATAAATATTACTCAATAAAAATCTTAAAAATTATTTATACTTTAACCAAATATTCAATCAAAACAATTATATTTAGCATCCAGAAATTATTGTGTCAAATAATGAAAATATATCATAATGCTAGGTGTAGTAAAAGCAGACAAGGTTTGGCTTTATTACAAGATTCGAACAAGGATTTTGAAATTATCGAATATTTAAAAACTCCTCTTACTGAAAAGGAACTTACAGATATTATTGATAAACTTCAAATTGAACCAATAGAATTGGTTCGTAAAAATGAAGCCATTTGGAAAGAAAAATATAAAGGCCAAAACCTTAGTAATAAACAAATTATAAATGCTATGGTTGATAATCCTAAATTAATTGAACGACCTATAGTTGTTAATGGTGATTTAGCAGTAATTGGTCGCCCTCTAGATAAAATAATTTCTATTATTTAAAAGTAAATACTCATCCAAAATGCCTATTTACAAATATTTACATTATTTTTTAATGGTTTATAGCTATATCAAAAAATACCTAGAAACCACTATTTAATATCAAAATGTAAATCAATATTTTTAAAGGTTTATTTTTGTATGCAATGAAATTATTATTTGCGTTAATAGTTGGTCTCTTCTCCCTCACCTTAATTGGTCAGCAAACTAATGAAAATTTAGTTATAATGGGTAGTGTATTTGATACAGATACACATACTCCTCTACAGTTTGTAACTATAACACTTCAAAACAAAAAAACTAAAGAATTTACAGCTGATATTACAAACAAAAAAGGAGAATTTAAACTTAGTGTTCCTAAAGGTAAATATCGCTTTAGTGCTGAATCTTTATCATTTAGTCCATTTATTATCAACTTATTGAATATTGATCAGGATATTGAATTAGGAGTAATTGAATTAACTCAAACTTTTGAAGAATTAGATGAAGTTGAAATTGTAGCCAAAAATAATTTGGTTGATTATAAATTTGCTAAAAAAATCTATAATGCATCAAAAGATATTGCAAATATAGGTGGAAATGCTGTTACTGTTTTAGAGAACACACCTTCTGTAAGAGTTGACGAACAAGGTAACATTACTGTAAGAGGAAATACTGCTACAGTATTAGTTAATGGAAGACCTTATGGCGGTTTAAAAAGTAATGCAGATGTTTTAAGTTTAATTCCGGCTAATTCTATAGACAAAGTTGAAATTCTTACTCGATCTGCAAAATATGAAGCTGAAGGTGGTGGTGGTATATTAAATATTATCTTAAAAAATGGTAAACGAGAAGGATATAATGGTACTCTTGAAATTCATGGAGGAATTCCAGATAATGAGGGATTATCCTCATTTTTAAATTTAAAAACCAATAAAATAAATGTATTCTCAACGGCTAGTTTTAATCATACAGTTAGAATTAAAGACACAAAAATTGATCAAATATTTTTAGATGATAACCAGGACCCTTATGGAAATTTTGATGAAGATAGAACTGACAATCGACAAAGAAATAGTGTATTACTCAATATAGGAAGTGATTTTTATATTGATGATAAAAATACATTAACAACTTCATTATTGTATTCGAGTTCTAATAAAAATTATGATTCTGAACTATATATTAATGATTATCAGCCTATTGATAATTTAATTAAATCTTCTTTTAGAGATGTAGATGATAATACTGATGAACAATTGATTGAAGCCTTTGCAAATTTTACAACTAATTTTGATAAAGATGAACATAAATTATCTTTCAATTTAAATTACAACAAAAACACCTCAAATAATAGCACTTTTATTACAGATACTGAATCCTTTCCTAATTCAGATTCATATAATCAAAGATCCATCAAAAACCAATTTGTAAACAACTATTATTTTCAAATTGACTATACTTTACCTTTGAAAAATAATGCCCTATTTGAAGCTGGTCATAGATCAAATTTCAGAATTTATGAAAACGATTTTGCAGTTAGTCAATTTAATATAAATACACAACGCTATGAACCTTTATTAGGTTATAGTAACAAAATTAAATACGACGAAAACATATTTTCTTTTTATGCAAATTATAGCAAAGAATATGAAAACATTAGTTATTCAATAGGTTTACGTACAGAAATCTCAAATACTGAAATTAGTGAAATCAACAATAATAATAAAATAACAAATAATTATACAGATATATTTCCTTCTGCCTTACTTAGCTATACTTTTGAAAACAACAGTACACTTTCTGGTAGTTATAACCGTTATATTGACCGCCCAAGAATCAATCAATTAAATCCTTTTGATTCATTTACTGATGAAAGGTTTATTTTGGTTGGTAATCCATATTTAAAACCATATTATACTAACTATCTCTTACTAGAATATCATTTAGATTTTGAAAAATTATCTTTAAATACTGCGCTATTTTATTCAAATTCAACAGACAGAATATTAAATATCTTAGAAAAAACAAATAATCAAACTGAAGATGGATTTGATATTTACAGAAGAATACCTATCAACAATGGAACTTTAAACTATACTGGTTTTGAACTTGAGTTAAGATACTCTCCTACAAAACAAATAAGATTGATTGCTTATTTAAGCCCTTATTATGCTGATTTATCAGAAACCAAAGAAAATTTATATGATTATAATGATATTATTTATTATGGAAGGTTAGCTGCTTTATTAAAATTTAGTAATACATTAAGATTTCAAATTTCTCACGAATACCAAAGCCCTAAAAAAACAGCTATAACCGAATTAGGTACTTACCAATTTACTAATATTACTGCAAGTAAAGATTTATTTGAAGGAAAATCAACACTTACATTTAAAATAAGTGATGTGTTTCATAAAAGAAAAGCTTATTATGAGTCATTGGAAGCTAATGCAATAACAAATAGAACAGCAGTTTTTGATACCCAATATTTATTATCCTTTACTTATAGATTTAATAAAGCCAGTAAACGTAATTCTAATAATAGAACCAAAGACCTCGATAAAAATATATTTGAAATTCAAGAAAATTTCAAATAAAAAAAGGTTGGTAAACACCAACCTTTTTAATCACTATATTTTATTTTTTTAAGACTTCGCTTTTTTAGCTTCTCT
>DAOVTC010000042.1 GCA_030633285.1 Flavobacteriaceae bacterium | reverse complement strand
TGGCTAAAAAATACCCTGAAAGTTTTGACCCTGCTGTCCCTGAAAATCTGGTCTATTCCGGCTCAAAAAAACTGACCGATGCTGTTGTAGATGTTACACTTGATGCAGGGAAACTGGTTTTATCTCCAACAAGAACTTATGCTCCCATCATTAAAAAAATCTTAAAAAAACACAGAAAAAATGTTCATGGAATGGTTCACTGCAGCGGTGGAGCACAAACTAAAATTTTACATTTCGTAGATAACCTTCATATTATTAAGGATAACTTATTTGTAGTACCTCCTTTGTTTAAAATGATACAGGAGCAATCAAATACTGATTGGAGAGAAATGTATCAGGTTTTTAACTGTGGGCACAGAATGGAAATCTATGTTCCAAAAGAATTAGCTGAAAATATAATTGCTATATCAAAATCTTTTAATGTAGATGCTCAAATTGTGGGTAGAGTTGAAAAAAACGAATCCAAAAAATTAACTATTACAAGTGAGTTTGGTAGGTTTATTTATTGATTTTGTTAACCTTTTGTATTATTTGTAACAAATACTAAATTTACACTTCTAATAATACAAACTAACCCAAATGATATCCCATTTTTTAAATTTAGAATGGAAACAGTTTTTCCGTTCCTCCTACTGGCAAAAAAGCGTTGCATTAAATATTTTAATGGTGTTTTTAGCCCTCTATTTCATCTTGATGTTTTTAGGTCTTGGCTTTGGACTATATCCCATACTCAAAAAACAATTTCCTGAGTCTGACCCATTAATTATGGTAAACAGTTTTTTATTTTATTGGTTTTTGGGCGATATGATGTTACGCTTTTTTATGCAAAAACTACCTGTAATGAACATAAAACCATTACTTACTTTGCCTATAAAACGCAGTAAAATTTTACATTATGTTTTAGACAAATCTGTTATTTCTTTCTTTAATTTTTTACCGCTTTTTGCTGTAATTCCTTTTAGTATCATACTCCTTTCAAATGGGTATAGTAGCAATACCGTTATATCCTGGATGCTCACCATGATTATTTTTACCTTGATAATTAATTTTTTAAACTTTATTATTGAAAGTAAATCAGCTGAAACAGAATTATCCTTTTTTCCAATTATTTTAATTGTTTCCGGTTTATTTGCATTGAATCACTTTAACCTGATATCGTTTTCTTCCCTGCTTTCCAATGGAATGAACAGCATCACTTCAAACCCAATTTTAATTATAATTCCAGTGATCATTCTGGGTGTATTATATTATTTGAATTTTTCCACTTTAAAGAAAAAATTATATGTTGATTCGTCATTAAAAACAAAAACACAGATTGCCTCTTCAACCGATTTGGGCTGGACCAGAAGATTTGGTGACACTGCCCCATTCTTACAATTGGATCTAAAAATGATATGGCGTAACAAACGTACGAGATCAACACTTTTTATTATGGTTCTTGCTCTGTTTTATGGATTGATCTTTTATCCAAATCCAAAGTATCAGGAAACTATTCCAATGTTGATATTCGTTGGTATTTTTATTACCGGAATTTTTATGATCAACTTCGGACAATTCATTCCTGCATGGGATAGTGCTTATTACAAATTATTAATGAGTCAGAACATCAAATATAAGGAGTATTTAAAATCAAAATATCTATTGATGAATCTAAGTGCTGTGGCACTTTTCGTACTAAGTATTCCGTATGTTTATTTTGGTTGGAAAATTTTACTTATCCATTTTGCAGCAATGGTTTATAATATTGGAGTAAATTCTCATATGCTCCTTTACGGAGGATCATTTAACCGAAAACGAATTGATCTGAGTCAACGTGCTGCTTTTAATTATCAAGGTACAGGTGCCGTTCAGTGGATTATTGGATTTCCTTTATTGGCATTTCCTGTTTTGATCTTTTATATACCTTATCATTTTTTTGGCTTTGAAGCTGGAATAGCCACTCTAATTATACTTGGTGGACTGGGAATTCTATTTCACCAAAAAATAATGGATTTTATTGTAAAAAAATATTTGGCATCCAAATACAAAATGATTGCCGCTTTTGAACAAGACAACTAAAAATTTAATTTACAAACACTTAAGAAATAAACCATGATAAAATCTACTGAACTTACCAAAAAATATGGCAAAGAAACTGTTTTAAATATTGAAAACTTAGAAATTCCTAAAGGACAAACCTTTGGTTTGGTTGGTAACAATGGTGCAGGTAAAACTACTTTTTTTAATTTATTATTGGATCTTATCCAACCTACAACAGGTTATGTTACCAATAATGAAATTCAGGTAAATAAATCTGAAGACTGGAAACCTTTTACAGCAGCATTTATTGATGAGAGTTTTTTAATTGGCTATTTAACACCCGAAGAATATTTTTATTTTATTGGAAATCTGCGTGGAATGAACACCGCCGATATTGATACTTTTTTACAGCAATTTGAAGATATCTTTAATGATGAAATTATTGGAAAGAAAAAATATTTACGTGATCTTTCAAAAGGGAATCAAAAAAAGGCAGGAATTATTGCTGCACTTATTGGTAATCCGGAAGTTGTTGTTTTAGATGAACCTTTTGCTAATTTAGACCCAACTACACAAATTCGTTTAAAGAAAACATTAAAATCTTTGACAGAAAAAAAAGAGGTTACCATTTTAATATCCAGTCACGATCTTAACCACATCACCGAAGTTTGTGACCGCATTGTTGTTTTAGACAAAGGTGACATTGTAAAAGATATTAAAACTTCTACTGAAACACTTAAAGAATTGGAAGGTTTTTTTTCTGTTTGATTTTACTAAAGATTTAAACTTTGCAAAAAAGCTAAGTAGTTTTTTATTTTATTTGTATTTTTACATCCCCTTCAACAATAATGAGTTATCAAAAGAGTTTTAAAAATACTAATTAGCGTAGTTTTGAGAAATATTTTCTACAATTTTTTTTATCTTTTTATTTTCATTTTAATAATTAGTTGCTCAACTAAAAAAAATACTTTTATTAGTAGAAATACACATACCATGAGTACAAAATTCAATGTTTTGTACAATGGTAATATTGCTTTTGATGAAGCAAAAAAACAACTTGACGATTCTTATGAAGATAATTTCTGGAGACGATTACCAATCGAACCTTTGAAAATAGAAGAAGAACTTATTCCTATGCCAGGTCAATCAGTAATCAATTCTAGTGAACTTCAAGGATTTGAAAAAGCTGAAGAAAAAGCTGTAAAAGCAGTTCAAAAACATTCTATGGTAATTGATGGTTTTGAAAAAAACAAACAAATAGATGAAGCATATTTATTATTAGGAAAATCACGTTATTACCTACAAAGATACATACCTGCATTAGAGTCTTTTACCTTTGTTCTTGAAAAATATCCGAATGCTAATTTGTATTATGAAACTATAATTTGGAAAGCAAAAACTCATGTTAGATTAAAAAATGAAGAATTAGCCATTGAAACTTTAGACCTAGTTTTAAAAAATATTGGATTATCCGAAGATGATTTTGAAAAAGCGCATACTACTATGGCTATGGCTTATACACAATTAGATAGTACACATTTGGTAATTGACCATTTAAAAAAATCAACCTACTATTTTAATGATAGAAGTCAAAGTGCTAGAAATTTATTCATTCTTGGTCAGGTTTACCGTGAAGAAAACAAAATTGATTCTTCAAATATGGTATTTGAAACTTTAGCCTTTATGAAAAAAATTCCTCAAAAATATAAAGTTCATGCCATACTTGAAAGAGCTAAAAACTATTCAGCAGCAGATAGTACTGACGTTATTGTGTATACACTACAAGATTTAATTGAAGATCGAGATAATCGTCCTTATTTAGATGAATTATATTACCAAGCTGGATTAATTGCTCATAAAAATGGAAATATTGATAATGCAAATGGTTTTTTTGAAAATTCAGTTCAATTTAATACCTCAAAACCTTATCAAAAAAGTTTATCTTATGAAAAATTAGGAGACCTTTATTTTGATAAAACTCTTTTCGAAACTGCCGGTGCATATTATGATAGTGTTTTACAAATCCCCCAAGATAAGAATACAAAAAGAATCAGACGATTAATCAGAAAAAGAGAAAGTTTAAATGATGTAATTTATTACGAAAATATTACTTCTAGAAATGATAGTATATTAAGCCTTTCTGAAATGAATCCTGAAAATCAAAAAATATATTTTCAAAATTATATTGATTCCTTAAAAATCAAAGACAATGAAGAAAGGAAAAGAAAAGAACAAGAAGTTATAAATGCTGATTTTGGTGCATTTGATAATGTTGGATCAAAGCAAAATGAAAATGATAATTCTGGAATGTTTTATTTTTACAATGTACAATTAGTTGGTTTAGGCAAACAAGAATTTAAGAATAAATACGGTAACAGACCATTAGCTGACAATTGGATTATTTCAGAAAAAAGTGGTGCTGCTATAGCTAATGTGAATAATAAAAGTATAAATTTTACTGAAGAAAATACACAAAGATATGATGTGAATTATTATTTAAGTCAGATTCCAACTAGTGAAAATCAATTGGACAGTATCAAAAAACAAAGAAGTGATGCTTACTATAATTTAGGTTTGATTTATAAAGAACAATTTAAAGAATTTGAATTAGCTACTGAAGATTTTGAAAATTTTTTAAATAAAAATCCAATTCAAAAATTAATTCTACCTGCTTATTATCAATTATATAAAACTTATGCTAATTTTGATTTGGATTTAAGCAATAAATACAGAGATAAAATCGTTAATGAATACCCGGATTCACGTTATTCAGAAATTATTAAAAATCCAAATAAAGTTTTAGTTTCTGCAAATAATGTAGATAGTCCAGAATATATTTATAAAAATGCTTATATCTGTTATGATGAGGAAGAATATGAATATGCTTTAACAAGTATAAATAAAGCATTTGAAAAATATAAAGGGTTAGAAATTGAATCAAAATTTGAATTATTAAAAGCATACATTACTTTAAAAATCAAAGATGAAAGTGCTTTTATTGAAAGATTAAATTTTGTAATTATTAACTACCCAAATACTGAGGAAAGCAAACATGCAGAATCAGTTTTAGAAAAAATACTGAGTAAGTCTGTTAAAAATAAAACAAAGGGGGAATTATAAATATTAAAATTATGTTTAACGAAAAAAAAGGAATACCAAATCAATTAGGAGAAAGAAATATTATTGCTAAAAACACTTCAGTAGTTGGAGATATTAGCTCTGATGGTGATTTTCGAGTAGATGGAAAAATAGAAGGTACAGTTAAAACTACAGGTAGGGTTGTTATTGGTCAAGAAGGAGTTGTAACAGGAACTATTGATTGTACTAATGCTGATATTGAAGGAACTTTTTCAGGAAAACTTATTGTTGATCAAGTATTATCATTAAAAAGTACTGCAAATATTAGTGGTGAGGTAACTTTAGGAAAACTTTCTGTTGAACCAGGTGCAGCATTTAATGCTACCTGTACTATGAAAGGCACTGTTAAAGTAATGCAAAATGGAGGAAAAGAAAACAAAAAAACAGCTTAACAAGTATATTGTTTTTTCATCTATAGTTTTTCAAATGGGAATTACAATCGCTATCGGAACCTTTTTCGGTCAATGGTTAGATGGTAAGTATCCAAACGATTATAGTTTATATACTGTAATATTTTCTTTACTTGGTGTATTCGGATCCTTATATATGGTTATTAAAAAAGTCGTTTCATTTAGTGAAGAAAAAAGAAAAGGAAAGCATAAGTAATCATTATACAATCTCACGATTTCATAATTAAACAGATGAAAAAAGAATTTTTTTTTGTACTAAAAACCTTAATTCCTCTTACGATAATATTGTTTTTCTCACATAAGTTTATCATTTCAAACTACTCCAACTATAACGAAGCCTTTTACAAAATTGAGAGTATTTACATATTTCATCTGCTAGTAACATTAATAATTTGTTTATCTCTAATTTTGGTCAAAAATAGTTTTTATGACAAAACCGGGTTCGCATTTATGACACTTAGTGTGCTGAAAATGTTGGCGTCTATTCTTTTTTTATTACCCCTCATTCAGCAAGAATATGGGATTCCAATGTTAGATATAGCAACATTTTTTATTCCTTATTTCATTTTCCTTTTCTATGAAATTATTTTCAGTATTTCACTTTTAAAATCAGAGAAAAAAAGCCATTTAAAATAGTTTTCATTTTGAATTAATTATGTACTTTTGCACGGAATTTTAGGACGAATAATTTAGAATATATAATGGCATTAGTAACAAAGTATATTAAAAAAGTCTTTTTAACGGTAACTATCTTGTTTTCTTTTATTCAGATGGCTCAAGCTCAAGAGCATGTCGAAGAAGGAATTAAAGAAACTCACGATGTTGAACAAAAAGAGAAAGAATTTGACCCAAGTGAAGTTATCAACCATCACATTTCCGATGCACATGAGTTTCATATCTTAGATTGGAATGGTCACTCTATTACAATGCCATTACCAATTATTTTAAAAACAAATGAAGGATTTGTTACTTTTATGTCCTCTGAATTTCATCACAATAATGATGGAAAGGTTGTTATTGAAAAAAATGGTGTAAAATTAGTTCGCATCAACAATAATATTTACTATGCCGATAAAGTCCATGGGCATGAATTACCATCAATATTTGATTTTTCAGCTAGACCAATTGACTTATCAATTACAAAGAATGTGTTTTCAATGTTGATTTCAGTATTGATTATTCTTTTATTGTTTATCGGAACTGCACGTTCTTATAAAAAAAATGAAAAAGCACCAAAAGGGTTGGCAGGATTTATGGAGCCACTGATTCTTTTTGTTAGAGATGATATTGCTATTCCAAATATTGGAGAAAAAAAATATGCAAAATTTATGCCATATTTGTTAACTATATTCTTCTTTATTTGGGTTAATAACTTGATTGGATTAATTCCGTTTTTTCCTTTTAGTTCAAACTTAACCGGTAATATTGCTTTTACATTTGTATTAGCATTTATTACTTTTCTTGTAACATCATTCAATGGAAATAAGGCATACTGGAAACATATTTTAATGCCTCCTGTACCTTATGCATTATATCCAATTATGGTTCCAATTGAAATTATTGGAATCTTTACAAAACCTTTTGCATTAATGATTCGTTTGTTTGCAAATATTGCAGCGGGTCACATTATAATATTGAGTTTAGTTTCTTTGATATTCATTTTTAAAACAATTGCAATTGCACCAGTTTCTGGAGCATTTGTAATCTTTATGAGTATGCTAGAGATGCTAGTTGCTGCATTACAAGCGTATGTATTTACCTTGTTATCAGCATTATTTATTGGTCAAGCTGTAGCTGAGGACCATCATTAATTGAATTTGTTTAATTATTAATTTATAAATTTTAAAACTATGGTTTTAGCTGGAATTGGTGCTGGACTTGCTGCTATTGGAGCAGGAATCGGTATTGGAAAAATTGGTGGATCTGCAATGGATGCTATTGCACGTCAACCTGAAGCTACTTCAAAAATTCAAACTGCAATGATTATTGCTGCCGCTCTTATTGAGGGTGTTGCTCTTTTCGCTGTAGTTGTTGCGTTAATCGCAAAATAATTTATTGAAAAGCACAAAGAATACCTGCAACGGTTGGTTGCAGGTTTCTTTGAAATTAATCAAATTGAAAATAATTAAAAAAGTATAAATATTATGGATTTTGTAGCACCGGAAAGTTTAGTTTTTTGGACAACAATAATTTTTATTGCGTTCTTCTTTTTGCTTAAAAAATTAGCATGGAAACCTATTTTAGGAGCAGTTAAAGACAGAGAAGATTCAATAAATAATGCATTAGAGTCTGCAGAAGAAGCACGTAAAGAAATGCAAAACCTTGTGGCAGATAATGAACGCATATTAAAAGAAGCAAGATCTGAAAGAGATAATTTACTAAAAGATGCTCGCGAAATTAAAGATAAAATGATTGCTGAGGCAAAAGATGAAGCTAAGTCACAATCTGATAAAATTATAAAACAAGCTAAG
>DAOVTC010000014.1 GCA_030633285.1 Flavobacteriaceae bacterium | reverse complement strand
TATTAAATTTATTTCTTGAATCAACCTTTTATTCACGCCAATTTCACTAGCTGCTTTGGCAATGGCAGATTCTATCACAAACATTCCTTGTGGTCCACCAAAACCTCTAAAAGCGGTATTTGGAGGTAAATTTGTTTTACAACTATAAACAGTTGTTGTTACATTTGGAATGAAATAACTATTGGTTGCATGAAATAATGTTCGTTCTGCTATGGCAGGAGATAAATCTGCTGCTGCACCAGAATTTTGTAAAAAATCAACCTCAAATGCCTGTATTTTTAAATCTTTTGTTAAGCCGATTTTAAAGGTAGATTCATAAGGATGACGTTTGCCCGTCATTCGTAAATCATCATGGCGATTTAAAATATGTTTTACAGGTTTTTTTAATTGCTGAACTGCAACTGCTGCCATAACTGCCCAAGGTGTAGCTTGGTCTTCTTTTCCTCCAAAACCACCACCTAATCTAATAACGTCAACTTCAATTTTGTTCATAGGTATTCCCAATACTTTGGCAGCTGTTTTTTGAACTATTGTCGGTCCTTGTGTTGAAGATATAATTTTAATATTCCCATTTTCCATAGGAATTGCATAAGAACCTTGTGTTTCTAAATATAAATGTTCCTGACCGTTTGAAAAAGTATCTCCTTCATAAACATAATCGCATTTTGCAAAAGAGTTTTTAGTATTTCCTAATTTAAAACTTCTTGGAGCATTAATGAAACTACCTTTTTCTTTGGCTTCTTTTGCTGTTGTTATTACAGGTAAATCTTTAATTTCAATTTCAATTAGTGTTCTTGCTCTTTTTGCAATAGCTTCACTTTTTGCTACAATAAAAGCAATTGGCTGTCCTATAAAATGGACTTCCTTTTCCGCCCAAAGAGGTTCATCGGGTATAATTCCACCAATTTGATTTTCTCCTAAAACATCTTTGTAAGTAAAAATTTTAATTACTCCATTGACTGCTTCCGCTTTAGCGTAATTAACTGAAATAATTTTACCGTGTGCTTTTGGAGAATCAAATACCAAACCAAATAACGTATCTTGCCTTGTAATGATATCATCTACAAAAAGTGACTCACCTCTTAAATGACCAAAAGAATCAATATTTTTCATAGTTTTAGTTACTAATAAGGTTTTGGAATTTAATTTTTTTAGGGAATAATTCAATAAAATGAGCGAAAAATAACTGTTTTGCTAACAAACGTTTATAGTCTGTCGTACCTCTAACATCACTAATCGGGCTGATTTCTGATTGCAATACTTTTTCAGCTTGTTTGATGGTTTTTGTGTCAATTGTTTTTCCTTTTAGGAAATCATTTGTTTTTGCTAAGAATTTAGGAATTGCAGCAACGCCACCCAAAGAAAAATAAGCATTACTAATTTTATTATTTTTGATAGTGATTTTACCCGCGGCATTAACACTTGCGATATCTAAATGTGTTCTTTTACTTACTTTTTCAAAATGGAAATAAGTATTTTTATCTGGTATTTCAAACGAAATAGATTGTATCAGTTCACCATCTTGTAAATCGTATTTTTTATAATTTTGATGAAACTTGTTAAATGGAATTGCTCTTGTTGTTCCGTTACTATTCTTAATTTTTAAGCTACTGTTTAAAGCTAAAAAAAAGATGGACATATCGCCAATTGGCGATGCATTCACAAAATTTCCGCCAAGTGTTCCCATATTCCTAATTTGCTCTGATGAAACTAATTTTAAAAAAGATTTTAATTTGGGAAAAACGGTTTGTAATCTGTCATTTTTTAATATTTCAGTAACTGTTGTACTTGCTCCAATGGTACAAATATTATCAGAAAAAGCAATACCTTTTAAAGAAGCGTCTTCTCCAATTAATTGAACTTTTTCTTCAGATAATAGATCTGCATATCGTACAAATAAGTCGGTTCCGTTGGCAACTATCGTTCCGTTTGAAGGATCTAATTTTTTGGTATTTAAATTATCTAGTTTTTTAGGAATTTCGATAAAATAATTTGGAATAAAACCTTTATCAATCAGCCATTTTATTTGGTGGTTGGCATCTTTTGATGCTAGTTTCTCAGTTATATTATCTGTTGCTTTTTCTATGGATTTATATCCTGTACAACGACAAATATTTCCGCTTATAGCGTCATGACCTGTACTGGTATTATCATTTGACAAGGCATGACCAGTTAATGAAACTGCAAAACCAGGTGTACAAAAACCACATTGTGTAGCGTGATTATCATACAAAGATTGTTGAACAGAATTAAGATTTTGAACTAAATTGATACCTTCAACAGTTACAATATGTTTTCCGTTGGCATTTCCTAAAGGAGAAATACAAGAGGTAATACTTTGGTAAGATATCTTGTTGTTATTGAGTGTTCCAACTAAAACAGTACAAGCGCCACAATCTCCTTCTCTACATCCAATTTTTGTACCTTTTAATTGTTCATTTTCACGTATAAAATCAAGTAAGGTCATACCAGAATTGGCAGAGGTTTTAATGATTTTATTGTTTAATATAAATTGAATCATAAGCGATGGCAAGATATTAAAAATTGTATGAAATATATTTTTAATACGTCTTTAATTGGATTAAGTTTGGTAAAAATGAAAGTTGGAGTAAATAGAGTAAAAAATTAATATATTAGGTAGAATAATTTTAAATGTTAAAAGCCTTTTCCAAAAATTTAAAAAGCATTAACTTGTCATTGAAAACGAACAATAATAATTTCTTTATACAATGAAAACAAAATCAGATTTTTTTAAAAAAAGGACAATGTATTTTGCTATGATTTTATTTATTGCAATAGGGTATTTTCAAACAATGCCTCAAGCAATAGCACAAAAAATAGAAGCAGATGAGTATGTTACCTATAAAGGGTTGGTTATAGATATCAATTCTAGAAAATCGTTAGAATTTGCAACTCTTACAGTAAATGAAACCAATATTTCTACCATAACCAATTCTGATGGAAAATTTTTGTTAAAAGTTCCAAAAGATTTGACTGATAAAAGCGTAACGGTATCTTATTTGGGCTATCATAATAAAGTAATTTTATTAACTAAACTTTCTACTGAAAATACAACTATTAAATTAGTTGCATCAATTGAGAAATTACCTGAAATCAGTATTATTTCTAAAGATCCAGATTTTATAGTTAGAAAGGTTATGGAAAATAAACGAAAAAATTATTTTCAAGATCCTGTTATTATGAAAGCTTTTTACCGAGAATCTATAAAAAAAAGAAGAACTTATGCGTCACTATCTGAGGCAGTGGTTGAGATATATAAACAACCTTATCAATCAAAAGGTTATGATTATGTAAAACTTAATAGAGCAAGAAAAAGTACTGATTATAGAAAAATTGACACACTGGTAATTAAACTTCAAGGAGGACCTTATAACAATATAAATATTGATTTGATAAAAAATCGTGACATGTTTTTTAATGAAGACATTTTTGAAAAATACAAATTCACTTTTGAAAAAGTAATAAGTATTAATAACAGAATGGCTTATGTTATTAATTTCAACCCATATAAGTACATAGACGAACCTTTATATTTTGGAAAATTATATATTGATGTTAATACATATGCTTTGAGTAAAGCAATTTTTAGCTTAAACCTTGAAAATCCAAAAAAAGCAAGTAAATATTTTGTTAAGAAAAAACCTGCTAAAGCTGATGTTACACCTACAATTGCTAGTTATAGAGTTGATTATAGAGTAAAAGATGGTAAATGGTATTTTGGTTATAGCCGAATTGAATTGACATTTAAAATAAATTGGAAAAAGAAATTATTCAATTCATTATACAATATAACCATTGAAATGGCTGTAACGGATTGGAAATTAAATGCAGATAAAGATAGTTTAAAGAATAGAGAAAAGTTAAAAACAAATGTTATTTTAAATGATAAAGCTTCAGGTTTTTCTAATCCTGAATTTTGGGGAGAATACAATGTTATTGAACCTGATAAGTCCATTGAGAACGCTATTAAAAAAATACAACGTCAATTAAATAAAAAAGGATAAAAATTGATTATTTCATCAAGATATTTAACAAAATTGAAAATTAATTTTTCAATCTTGATTTAATTTAGAAGATAGAAATTGCATCAAATCATTTTAAAAATCATTATTACTAAGGTATGTTTCTGCATTAATTTATTTTATCTATTGGTGACTTGCAAAGAGTGAAAATATGTTTTAATAAAATTTTAATATAATTATATGGTTTAATTTGTAATTTGGCCACTTTTAAAACAAGAAAAATTAGATTTTTATCATACAAATGCAGTTAAGAAACATCTATATACTTTTTTTACTATTTTTCATTTCAATAAATTTATATTCACAAATAGATGATAATAAAGTGATTGTAACAGGTAACTTTAATTATCAGCCTGATAATGATGAACAATTAAATTTTACCTCTTCAAATACTATTGAACAAAAAGGAGAGATTATTACTCGTTTTGGAACATTAGAAGATATTTCAGACTATTTCCCAAAATATAGTGTAAATAAAAAGGAAAATAAGAAAAGTATGTCTAGCCATAATCAAAGAGATAAAGATGTATTAGTTAAAAAATATTGGAATGGAAAAGATGTTAGTGTCGTAAAATTAAAAACAAAACTTGAGCTCGGTAAAATTGAAACAAATACAAAAAGAATTAGAATTGAATGTCGTGACCATAGTTATGTTGACGGTGATAGAGTGAGGTTATATGTTAACGAAAAAGTTGTTAGATCAAATATTGTCTTACAAGCGGGCTATTATACAATTGATGTTAATTTAAATGATGGCTTTAACCGTGTTGATATTGAAGCTTTAAATCAAGGATTGTCTGGCCCAAACACAGCTGAATTTAATGTTTTTGATGAAAATGGAAAATTGCTGGCTTCTAAAGAGTGGAATATTTTAACCGGATATATTGCAACATTAATAGTTTTTAAAAACTAAATCTTAAAAAGATTTTAATACTTTTTAATTTTTACTATAACTTTCTATCATGGTAAAAAAGATTTTAAAATTTACAATCAAACTTTTTTTTCTTACAATCCTAATTCTAGGATTATTCATTACAGCTGTTTATTATGGGGTATTTGGTCATTTATTTACTGAAAGTGAATTAAAAGCATTTAAAAATGAAACAGCTTCATTGGTTTTGTCAGAGAATGGAGTTTTAATAGGGAAGTTTTTTGCCGAAAACAGAACAAACATTGAATACCAGTTTATTCCAAAACACTTAATTAATGCTCTAATTTCAACCGAAGATGCTCGGTATTTTGAGCATACAGGAGTTGATTCAAGAAGTATGTTGCGCGTTTTGTTTAAAACGATTATTTTAAACAAACAAAATTCTGGTGGAGGCAGTACCATTACACAACAATTAGCAAAAAATATGTATGGACGAAATAATTATGGTCCGTTGAGTATGCCGGTAAATAAAACCAAAGAAGTAATTCTAGCAAATCGATTAGAAAGAATATATAGCAAAGAAGATATTTTAACATTGTATTTAAACACGATCCCTTTTGGGGAAAATGTTTTTGGAATTGAATCAGCTTCAAGAAGATATTTTAATAAAAGTGTGTCAAAATTAAAAATTGAAGAAGCTGCAGTTTTAGTAGGTATGCTAAAGGCAAATACTTATTACAATCCAAGGTTATACCCAGATCATGCAATAAAACGTCGAAATGTAGTTTTGAGGCAAATGGAAAAATACGATCATCTATCAGAAATCATATCCGATTCTATTCAGAAAAGACCTTTAAAACTGGATTATGCAAATTTGAAATCTGAAGGTCACGCAAATTATTTTTTAGTTCAAGTTAAAAATGAAGTAAATGAAATTTTAAAAAGTATTAATAAAAAATATGATACTATTTATGATATTCATAAAAGTGGATTGGTAATTGAAACAACTTTAAATTTTAAATTGCAAAGTTATGCTCATCATGCTTTTCAAAGCCATTTGAGTAAAATGCAAAAACGTTTGACAAAGCAATATAAAAGTGGTTTGAGTAAAAAAAGTCTGCAAAAGTTAGTAAATAAAGAACTGGAAAAGTTAAAATTAACTGATGTTGCAGATATAAAAAAGAATAGAGAAATATTTTCTTGGAAAGGCTTTTATACAGATTCAATTTCTATAAGAGATAGTATAAACCAATCTCTTACATTATTACATGCAGGATTTCTAGCTATTGACCCAAATACTGGTGGAGTAAAATCGTGGATTGGAGGAATTGATTATCGTACACAGCCTTATGATCAAATTTTTGCCCAACGTCAAACCGCTTCTGCATTTAAGCCAATTTTATATGCAACAGCTTTACAAAATGGGGCTATGCCTTGCCAATATTTAGATAATGACCAGTTGATTTTAACTGATTTTGACAATTGGCAACCACAAAATTATGACCATTCCATAGGTGGAAATTATTCATTAGCTGCTTCTTTAGCAAAATCTATAAATATTCCAACAGTAAATTTATTTATGCAAGTTCCTTTTTCAGATTTAAAAAACACTTGGGAAGCATTAAGTTTTAGTCAAGAACTGATCAACAAACCTTCTACAGCTTTAGGAACAACAACTGCAAGCCTATACGAAATGGCTTTTGCTTATGCAAGTTTTGCAAATGGAGGGTTTAAAGTTGAACCTCAAATAATAGTATCAGTTAAAACCTCAAAAGGAAAAGTGTTATATAAAAATAAGTTTTTAAAATCAGAAAAAATGGTTTTTGAAAAACAAAGTACAGATTTATTGAATGCAATATTACAAAAAGCTATAATTGAAGGTACCGGAAAATCAATGAAAAATGTTTATGGAGTAAATTTACCTTTGGCAGGAAAAACGGGTACATCACAAGATTATGCTGACGCTTGGTTTATTGCTTACAATCCTAAATTGGTTGTGGCTACACGTGTAGGGGCATCTTTACCAATTATTCATTTTAATAATGGAGCAAATGGATCGGGAAGTACTTTGGCTTTACCTTTAGTGGCAAAAACATTACAGAAAGTACAAAATAGTAAATATTTAAAAAATAAATATTTTGATTCTTTTGATAAACTTCCTTTTGAATATGTAGATGCTTTATTATGTGAAGACTATATTGAAGATTCAGATTTTGAAAAATTGCTTGGAGGAATCTTTAAAAAGAAAAGTACTACTTTTGAGAAAGCTTCACGAAAAGCAAAAAGAAAAAATAAGAAATCATTCTTTAAAAGGCTTTTTGGTAAAAAAGAAGATTAATTATTTTGAAAATAATTTTAAATTAATATAAAGACAATGTATTTATTGAGAGTGATTATTTTAATTGTTTTATTATCGAATTGTCAAACAGATGATTCAAAAGAACCAGTTATTAATATTGATAGTGTTGTTACAGTTACTAATCTCAGTTCAAAAGTTGATGAAACTTCAGGTTTGATTAATTTTAATAACAGGTTGATTACTCATAATGATGGTGGAGATAGTCCTAATTTGTATGAAATTAGTATTTCAACGGGAGATGTGATAAGAACAGTAGCTGTTACAAATGCTATAAACGTAGATATGGAAGATATCGCCCAAGATGAAAATTATATTTATTTATGTGATGTTGGTAATAATTCAAATAATAGAAAAGATCAAACAATATATAAAATCAGTAAAACAGAGTATTTGGCTAAAGAAAATGTTAATGCAGAAATCATTACAATAAGTTATAATGAACAAACTGATTTTACAAAAACAAATCGAACTACAAATTTTGATGCAGAAGCAGTTATTTCTGTGGGAAGTAGTTTGTTTCTCTTCACAAAAAATTGGGGTGATTTAAATACTTCGGTATATAAAATACCTAAAGTTAAAGGAAATTATAAGCTTACTAAAATAGATAACTATAGTATCAATGGTTTAATAACTGGAGCAGACTACAATATAAATACAAACACTATAGTTTTAACTGGTTATTCTAATTTTAAACCATTTATTGTAAAATTGACTGACTTTTCGCAAAACAATCCACTTGATGGTAAAGTGGAAAAAAAATCAATAAATGTTAATGGGTCAGCTCAAATCGAAGGAATTTCAGCAAATCCAGATAATTCCTATTATTTAAGTGCTGAGGGTAGTTTAGGATTGCCCCCAGTTTTGTATAAAATGACTTTATCTGATTAAGATAATACCAAATATAAAAACCACCAAAGTTATATTAATAATATTTCTGGTGGTTTGTATTATTGTCTGCTAGTCAAAAATATTTGACATTAATGCAATACCTCCAAATAAAAATAAAAAAGCAAACATTATTGCTAATATTATTAACATAATTAACAAATTGCCTTTTGCCCAATTTTTTTTGTTGATATTGGTGTCATCGCTAAATGCCCATACTAAAAGCATTACTAAGCCAATAAGAGGTAAGCTGGTTATAAAAATTGTAATTGCCCAGTCTTTCACGCTTAGCACTTGTGCATTTGTCTGTTCTTGTGATGTAAGATTTTCCATTGTATAATTATTTAAGTTTAAAATTCATTAGTAAAGGTAAATGGTCAGATGCTTGTTTAAATTCTGTTAGTACTCTGCCATCAATATATTGTATAAAATTGGTATTATAAAAAATATAATCTAATCTTTCTGTCGGATTCTCAGAACTAAAAGTATTGAGCAATTTGTTTTTAGAAAAAACAGAATTACCTATTTTAGGTAAATTTAGTAATAAATTTATGCTTGCATTTTGATAATTTATGTCACTATTAAAATCACCAAGTAATATTGTAGGAAAATCTTTGCTAAACCGATTATAAATCTCTATAATTTTTTTAGTTTGTTTTATGCGGGTTTCTTTATGGTATGCTTCTAAATGGACATTTATCAAAATAACAATCTTTTTTTGAATATGAATTTTTATGACTTGCGCCAATCTATCAATATAAAATGCATCATAATAAAATGGATTGGTCTGGTTTCTTTTGAGTTCAATTCTTTCTTGGCTTGATATTTTATATTTACTCAATATAGATTGACCCGAAAGCATTTTTCCAAATTGCATAGAGATTGGAAAGTAAGGAAAAGGCAAATATTTTTTATCCCAATTTATAGTTTGAGCAATGTAGTTGTAACCCAAACTTGCAATTTTATTTTGCTGATTGATATCAAATGAACGATTTGAAGCAAAATCAATTTCCTGAAAAGCAATAATATCTGCATTAATTTTTTTAAACTGATTTAAGACAGTTTCTAAATTATTATCAAAAAGAGATTTGGGTTTTTTAATAGCTAAATTATTGGTCATTCCGCTTAGATATCCAATATTATAGGTAATGATACTGATTATTGAATCATTATTTATTTTTGAAGGAAAGTCATTTTTGTAAATTTTAGAATATTCATTTGAGTTATAATTAGAAGAAGAAGCCCAAAAATAAAACCCAATTGCCAATGATAAGAAGCTTAAAATTAGCGTAAATAAGTATTTTACAAATTTATTCATAAAATAAAGTCAGGTTAATAAAAATTAAATATACAGAAATAATTTTAATAAATAAATCTTTGTATATTTGCAGCCCAAAATTAAAACTTTAAAATAGAACTTATGAAGGGAGGTGCCATACTATGTTAATTATTCCAGTAAAAGACGGAGAAAATATAGATAGAGCGTTAAAACGTTTTAAAAGAAAATTTGATAGAACAAAAACCATGAAAAAGTTACGTGAGCGTAAACAATTCAATAAACCTTCGGTGGTGAAACGTAAGCAGCTTCAAAAGGCTCAATATGTTCAAGCAATGAGAACGGCTGAAGAAAAAGGTTAGTCATAAAATAATTAAATAAAATTTAGATAATTTTATTTAACTAAGTAAAATAAGAATCCCACTTTTGTGGGATTTTTTTGTTAAAATATTATTTAGTAGCTTGAAATTTTGTAACTTTGGTTATAGCAGAATTAATAATGTTGAATATGATCAGGCTTTGCTTGAAAAATAGAAAAAGAAGATTGATTTGAGTGTACTTTCATTTATAGAATATATTAGTTACGAGAAAAATTATTCATCTAATACAATTACGGCCTATAAAAAAGATTTAGAAACATTTCAATTATTTTGTAAAAATAATTTTGAGGAAAATGAAATAGAAAATGTGCCGTATAGTTATATTAGAAGTTGGATTGTTGAATTGGTTGAAGCAAATATTTCAAACCGTTCAATTAATAGGAAAGTCAGTACGCTAAAATCATACTATAATTATTTATTAAAATCAAAGCAAATTACTCAAAACCCTTTACGTAAACATCAATCATTAAAAGTTTCAAAAAAAATTAATGTCCCGTTTTCTGAAAAAGAAATAAATGAAGCAATCCAAAATTTTGGAAAAATTGAAAACTTTGAATCAATTAGAGATAGATTAATTATAGAATTGTTGTATTCTACGGGTATGCGTAGAGCTGAATTGATAGGATTAAAAAACTCTTCAGTAGACTTGTCGCAAAGAATTGTTAAAGTACTAGGTAAAAGAAATAAAGAAAGGCAAATTCCGTTATTAGATTCAGTGATAAAAACTATAAATAATTATCAAAAGCAAAAGAATACAATGAATGCAAATGTTGATAGTTTTTTTATTACTAAAAAAGGTGAAAAATTATATCCTACACTTGTTTATAGAATAATAAATGAGTACTTTAGTAAAGTATCATTAAAATCAAAAAAGAGTCCACACGTGATTAGACATTCCTTTGCAACACACTTATTAAATGAAGGAGCTGATTTAAATTCAGTTAAAGAATTACTTGGGCACTCTAGTCTAGCTTCTACTCAAATTTATACGCATAATAATTTAAAAGAATTAAAAAAAATGTATAACCATGCTCATCCAAGGAGCAATAAAAACAATTAACTTATGAAAGTATCTGTGCAATCTGTTAATTTTAATATTGATATAGAATTAGTAAATTTTATTGAAAAAAAAGTTAATAACCTTGAAAAGTTTCACGATAATATTCTTGGAGCTGAGGTATCTTTGAAAGTACAAAAAACTAGTGAAAAAGAAAATAAGGTTTCTGAACTAAGAATTATTTTACCAGGAAATGATATTTTGATAAAAAAACAAAGTAAAAGTTTTGAAGAAGGAATTAGTTTATCAGTTGATGCAATAAAAAGACAGTTGTTAAAACGTAAAGAAAAACAAAGAGCTTAAAAAATTAAAAATATATATAAAAAGTTTTGTAGAAAACATAAAACTTTATACATTTGCAAACCGTTAGAAAAAGCGGTTTGTTTTTTTATGGGGAAAATTGAAAAAAATAATGTGTTTTATGTATTATTTTTTTTGAGAATTTTTTATAAAAATGCCGATGTAGCTCAGCTGGCTAGAGCAGCTGATTTGTAATCAGCAGGTCGTGGGTTCGAGTCCCTCCATCGGCTCAGATCTTTGAAAAAATAAATATTGAGGGGAGATACTCAAGCGGCCAACGAGGACAGACTGTAACTCTGTTGGGAAACCTTC
>DAOVTC010000153.1 GCA_030633285.1 Flavobacteriaceae bacterium | reverse complement strand
TTTTAGAAGCTTGTTTGTTATTTGTTGAAAACAGAAGCCTTACTGTATCAGCAATAATTAAATCTGCTCAAAAGGCATTACAATCTGAAACCAAAAGTTCAGCTGGTGATAAGCATGAAACAGGTAGAGCTATGATACAATTGGAGATGGAAAAGGCTTCTTTACAATTAGTATCGGTAAACCAAATGAATGAAACTCTAGATAAAATAAAATTTCAGTTAGAAAATAATACAGCAAAACTCGGTAGTTTAGTACTTACTTCTATTGGAAATTATTTTTTATCAATTAGTGCTGGTGAAATCAATATAAATAATAAAACATTTTTTGCAGTATCTATATCTTCTCCTATAGGAAAAGTATTATTGGGTACAAAACAAGGAAATAAAATATTATTTAATAGTAATCAAATTAAAATTTTAGAAGTTTTATAATCTTGTGATAACCTAAAATCAGCGGGTGACTTTTGAGTCACCCGCTGATTCAAATTAATCTTTAATTTCTAATTGAAGTTCTTTAAATCCCATATTGTATAGCGTAAAACTAAAAATATCAGCATATTGTTCAATGGTTTTAGAAACTGGAGTTCCGGCACCATGACCAGCTTTGGTTTCAATACGAATTAAAACAGGATTATTCCCGCTTTGTTTTTCTTGTAATTCAGCAGCAAATTTAAATGAGTGAGCTGGTACAACTCTATCATCATGATCGCCAGTTGTGATTAATGTTGCAGGGTATTTTACTCCTTTTTTAACATTATGTACAGGTGAATAGGCTTTTAAATAATTAAACATCTCTTTATTTTGTTCTGATGTTCCATAATCATAAGCCCATCCTGCACCAGCAGTAAAAGTGTGGTACCTCAACATATCTAATACACCAACAGCTGGAAGTGCAACTTTCATTAAATCAGGTCGTTGTGTCATAACAGCACCTACCAACAAACCACCGTTTGATCCACCACGAATTGCCAAATAATCACTTGATGTATAATTGTTTTTGATAAGATATTCCGCGGCAGCTATAAAGTCATCAAATACATTTTGCTTTTTTTGTTGAGTTCCTGCATCATGCCAAGCTTTACCATACTCACCACCACCACGTATATTTGGTACGGCATAAATTCCGCCTTGTTCTAGCCAAATTGCGTTAGTGATACTAAATCGAGGAGTTAAACTAATATTAAAACCACCATAGCCGTACAAAATAGTTGGAGTTTTTCCATTGCGTACAGTACCTTTTTTATAGGTGATTATCATAGGTATTTTTGTGCCATCTTTGGAAGTGTAAAATATTTGTTCAGAAATATAGTCTTCAGAATTAAAATCTATCTTAGGTTTTTTATAAATAGTAGAATTACCTTTTTCAGGATTAAATTTATAAATAGTTGAAGGTGTAGTGTAATTTGTAAAAGAGAAATACAAATCTTTAACTTCTTTTTTACCACTAAATCCGCTTACACTTCCAATACCTGGAAGTTCTATTTCTCTAACTAAATTACCTTTTTTGTCATATTGTTTTACTTGTGAAACAGCATCTTTCATATATTCTGCAAAAAAGTAACCAGCACCAGTAGAAATATTTAAAACATTTTTGGTTTCGGGAATAAAATCTGCCCAATTATTAGGTGAAGTGTAATTGATGTTGGCTCTAACAACTCTTGTATTTGGAGCATTTAGATTTGTTGAAATAAACAAATTATTATCATAACTATCAATTATATAATTATCGGTTTCAAAATTATCAACAATCGTAATAAGCTTGCTGTTTGGTTTTGATAGCTCTTTAAAATATAGTTCGTTACCTGAAGTTGAAATTGCCGCAGTGATAACTAAAAATCTCTGATCTTCAGTAACATAACCGCCAACATATCTACGTTTTTCATTTAAACCAAAAATGATCTTATCTTCACTTTGCTTGTTTCCTAATTTGTGGTAATACAATTTATGTTGATCGGTTTTGGCTGAAAGTTCACTTCCTTTAGGTTTATCATAACTAGAATAAAAAAAGCCATCATTACCCATCCATGATAAACCGCTAAATTTCACATCTTTAATAGTATCACCTAATATTTTTTTAGAAACAGCTTCCATAACAATAACTTTTCTCCAATCAGAACCTCCTTCAGATATAGCGTAAGCTACTTTACTACCATCTTTTGTAAATGAAACAGAACCCAATGATGTAGTTCCATCTTCACTAAATGTATTTGGATCTAAAAATACTTCAGGATTTTCTTCACCTTTTTGACGATACAGAACATTTTGATCTTGCAAGCCATCATTTTTATAAAAATAAGTGTAATCACCTCTTTTAAAAGGAGCTGAATATTTTTCGTAATTCCAAAGTTGTTCTAAACGTTTTTTTAATTTGTCGCGGTACGGAATTTTATCTAAGTAAGAAAAAGTAACTTGGTTTTCTGCTTTAACCCATGTTTCAGTTTCTGCTGATCTATCATCTTCCAGCCAACGATACGGATCTTGTACTTCGTTGTCGAAATAATAATCAACTGTATTTGTTTTTTTAGTTTTTGGGTATTTCACAGTTATATTTGAATTTTGGGCATAAATTATTGATGTTGTAAAAAGAATAATAAATGCTAGTTTTAAACGAAAAAATTGTTTCATAAGATTTATATTAAAATTTTTTGATAAAGGTAAAAAAAAAGACACTTTTAAAAGTGTCTTTTTATCTAAATTTTATCTTTAAATTCTTAATTTAAAGCATTAACGCTTCCTATTTTACCGGGTAATAGTTGTTTTAAAGTAGCTTCAATACCATTTTTTAATGTAATTGTAGAAGATGGGCAACCATTGCAGGCTCCTTGTAAAATAACATTTACCTCTTTAGTTTCAGTATTATATGATGAAAATTGAATATTTCCTCCATCACCAGCTACTGCAGGTTTGATATATTCTTCTAAAATAGCAATAATTTCTTTAGAAGTTTCATCATTAGTTTGATTAAACTTTGTTTTTGAATTTACACTTTTAGTGGATTTTTGTTTGTAATTTTTGGTAACAATCCTTCTGTTACTTTGTAAATATTCTTTAATAAAATCCCGAAGTTCAGTGTTGATCTCAAACCAATCCGGACTATTTTTTTTGGTAATAGAGATATAATTATTTGAGATGAATATTTCTTTAACAAACGGAAATTCAAAAAGTTCTATAGCAAGTGGTACCTCTTTTGCATCTTCACGATTTAAAATTTCAATATTTTGAGAACTGAGCAATTTATTAGTAACAAATTTTTGTGCATTCGGATTTGGTGTGCTTTCAGCGTAAACTTCAATTAGGGTATTGTTTTTTTTTGGAATAAAAATAGAATCATTTTGTGCAAGAAAAGCATCAAAAATTTCTTTTATTTCTTCTTGTACTTCTTTCCATTCTAGAATATCAAACTTTTCAATAGCAATAAAATTTGCAGTAATAAATACTTTCTTCACAAAAGGTAAATGAAACAATTGTTGTACTAAAGTTGAATTTTCTGCATCATCAATTGAATTATATTCAAAACTGTTTTGAGTTAATATCTTATCAAATACATATTTTATAATTGCAGTACTACTGGTATTTTCTATTTTTACTTTTGACATATTTAAATGATTGTTGTTTTTGCAATATTACGAAAGTTATTATTTTTATGTTTGATTTTAATGTTAAAGAAAAATAAATTTTATTATGATAATTAA